>NZ_JDWE01000033.1:0-53630 GCF_000685765.2 Frankia sp. BMG5.23 | reverse complement strand
GCCTGCGCCACAGCCGGCGGGAAAGCACCCGCCGGCCCCGCCCTCGAACCCTTCCTCACCTGGCAGACCACCACCCAGACCGGCAGCCCTCCCAGCACCGACCCACCCCAGGACGGCCCACCCGACGGGCCCGAGCCCTAACCCCACCCACAAGCCGAAAACCACCCGACCGGCAACACCGGCCGGGCCTTCGGCCCGCCCACCCACGCCATCACCGAACTCTTACGCTCAGTGAGCGGCCGAAGGAGGCCACCGACCGTGCCGTGCCCGGGTTCCGGGAGGGCGATCTCATTGAAGATCCACAGTGGCAGGTCGATCCGGTGCGGCCGGCCCGGCCCGTGGCGAGGATGGTGGGGTGCAGCGGGAGCAGCGTCGCGTGCGGGTCCAACGGTTTCGCCGACAGTTTCGGCGTCCCGGGGATCGGGCCGGGGCCGGAACAGGGGCCGGGGACCGGGCGGAGCTGGTCCAGATGCTGCGGGCGGCGCTCGGGGAGCGACCGACCACGGCCGGATCGATGGTCGCCGGCACCGGTGTAGATCATGATCGAGTGGTCCGGCCCATGGTCGACGCCTCGGCCCGGCGCCGGGCCGAGTACTCCTCCGACGCCTCGAACTACCGGGTGCCGCCCGCGGTTGTGGTGTTCCCCCGGGAGGTCGGGGACATCCTGGCGATCGCGGCAGTTTGCCGGTCCACCGCGACCCCGCTGACCACCCGGGGCGCGGGCACCTCCATCGCGGGCAACGCCGTGGGCCCCGGGGTGGTGATGGATCTCAGCCGCCACCTGCACCGCATCATCTCCCTGGACCCGGCCGCCCGCACCGCGAGCGTGCAGCCCGGGGTCATCCTGGACAGCCTCCAGGAGGCGGCCGGCCGGCACGGGCTGCGATTCGGTCCGGATCCCTCCACCCATGCCCGCTGCACCATCGGCGGCATGATCGGCAACAACGCCTGCGGCGCACGGGCGATCGCCTACGGCCGGACCGCCGACAACATCGTCGATCTCGACGTGCTCGACGGCACGGGACGTCGACTACGGGTCGGCCCGGGTGGCTCCGGGCGATCGGGTGGCTCTGGGTATCCGGCAGTCCCCGGGTATCCGGCAGTCCCCGGGCTCGACGACCTCGTCCGGGCCAACCTGGCGGTCCTGCGCACCGAACTCGGCAGGTTCCCCCGCCAGGTCTCCGGCTACTCGCTGGAGCACCTGCTGCCCGAACGCGGCGGCGACCTGGCGAAGGCCCTGGTGGGCTCCGAGGGCACCTGTGTGGTCGTGCTCGGGGCGACCGTCCGCCTCGTCCCCCGGCCGGCCGCGACCGCGATGGTCGTGCTGGGCTATCCGGACATGCCGGCCGCCGCGGACGCCGTGCCGCTGCTGTTCCCGCACGCTCCGCTGGCGGTGGAGGGCATGGACGCGCGCCTGGTCGACATCGTGCGCCGGCACCGGGGACCGCGGGCCGTACCGGAGCTTCCCGCCGGCACCGGCTGGCTGTTCGTCGAGGTCGGTGGGGCGAGCCCGGCGGAGGCGCTCGCGGCCGGCTGGGCGTTGGCGACCGCCGCGGGCACGAGGGCCACCCGGGTGCTGCCCACCGGCCCGCAGACCCGCGCCCTCTGGCGGATCCGCGAGGACGGCGCGGGTCTCGCCGGGCGGAGCGCGGCGGGGGAACCAGCCTGGCCCGGCTGGGAGGACGCGGCCGTGCCGCCGCAGCGCCTGGGAGCCTACCTGCGTGACTTCGAAGACCTGCTGCGCGCGCACCGGATCGACGGGGTGCCGTACGGACACTTCGGGGACGGCTGCGTGCACATCCGGATTGATCTACCGTTGGCGGAGGCCCCGGGGCGCCTGCGCCCGTTCCTGACCGAGGCCGCCGACCTGGTCGCCTCCTACGGCGGCTCGATATCCGGTGAGCACGGGGACGGCCGGGCCCGCGGTGAGCTGCTGGCCAGGATGTACTCGCCGGCCGCGCTCGGCGTCTTCGCCGGTTTCAAGGCCCTGTTCGACCCGGACGATCTTCTCAACCCGGGTGTGCTGGTCCGGCCGAGGCCGATCGACGCCGACCTGCGCCTGCCGGCGGCTCGCCCGCTGCCCACTATCGGCGGATTCGCCTTCACCGCCGACGCGGGGGAGTTCGGGCGGGCCGTCCACCGCTGCGTCGGGCTGGGCACCTGCCGGGCCGACACGCCGGCGGCCGGCGGCTTCATGTGCCCGTCGTACCTCGCGACGCGCGACGAGAAGGATTCCACCCGCGGCCGGGCCAGGGTGCTGCAGGAGATGGCGAACGGCTCGCTGGTCCGCGGAGGTGCCGGGGGCGCCCGGGCCCCGGAGGTGGCCGAGGTGCTCGACCTGTGCCTGTCGTGCAAGGCGTGCGCGCGCGACTGCGCGGCCGGGGTGGACATGGCGACGTACAAGTCCGAGGTGCTGTTCCGCGCCTACCGGCATCGACTCCGGCCGGTCAGCCATTACGTGCTCGGCTGGTTGCCCCGATGGGCCCGGGTCGCCGGGCGGGCGCCACGCCTGGTCAACGCGGTGCTGGCCGGACCGGCGGTGCGACGGCTGCTGCTGCGGATGGGGGGCATGGACGCGCGCCGCGAGGTGCCGGCCTTCGCCAGGCAACCATTCAGCCGCTGGTGGCGCGAGCACGGCGGCTCGGACCTGGGAAGCGGCTCGGACCTGGGAAACGGGTACCCGGCCGACGGGTACTTGGCTGACGGGCGGCCGGCTGACGGGCAAGCGGCCGACGGGCGGGCGATCCACCGGCGCGAGGCCCACAGCCGGGAGGTGGTGCTGTGGATCGACACGTTCACGGAGGCGTTCTCCCCCGAAGTCGGCCGGGCCGCCGTGGCAGTTCTGGCGGACGCCGGCTACCGGGTGATCGTGCCGCCGGGCCCCGCGTGCTGTGGTCTCACCTGGATCACCACCGGCCAGCTCGACGGTGCGCGCCACCGGTTGCGAGCGACCGTCGACTGCCTCGCGCCGTACGCCCGGGCCGGGACGCCGATCGTCGGCCTGGAACCGTCTTGCACGGCGGTGCTGCGCGGCGACCTCGTCGAGCTGCTCGCGGGCGACCCCGCAGCCGCGCTGGTCGCCGGTGCGGTGCGTACCCTCGCCGAGCTGCTCGCCGACACCATCGGCTGGACTCCGCCGCGTCTCGACGGGGTGCGCGTCCTTGCCCAGCCGCACTGCCACCAGCACGCGGTCATGGGATTCGCCGCCGACCGCGGCCTGCTGGCGGCGGCCGGCGCGGACGTCGACGTCCTCGCTGGCTGCTGCGGCCTGGCCGGCAACTTCGGTATGGAGGCCGGGCACTACGACGTGTCGATGGCGATCGCTGCCCGTACCCTGGGCCCGGCGATCGCCTCGGCTCCCGCGGGCACCGTGCTGCTCGCCGACGGATTCTCCTGCCGGACCCAGGCCGAACACGTCGCCGCCCGGCGCGGGCGGCATCTCGCCGAGTTGCTCGCCGAGCGTCTCGCCGGGCTCAGATCTCCACAGTGACGTCAGAAGCGAAGTCAGATCTCCACGGTGAAGACCGTCGCCGGCAGGCCGTCGCCGTCGTCGGTGACCGCGGCGGGGCCGGCCGGGTTGCCGGCCAGCTCTCCCCGGGGAACGGCGAGTACGACGACGGGATGGTGACGGGCGAGCTTCGCGATCAGTGGCCGGAGCCGGGCGACCTCCACCCGGGTATGGCCGACCTGCACGACTCCCGTCATCCCGCCATCGAGGCGGACGAATCCGTCGGGAACGTGCGACCCGGTGTGCAGGGCGGCCTCGTTTTCGTGCCGCCACTGTCGCTCGCTGATCCAGGCCAGCACCCGCGACCCGCCCACCCCGGCGTTCTCGATCCGCAGCCGGGCGCGGGCGACCATGGCGTGGCGCACGGCCCCCGCCGCGCTCGTCGCCGCCCCGTCGGATTCCAGCTCCATCGAACTGACCAGCCGGGTGCCCTCGGCGGTGAGCCGTACGAGCCGGCCCTGGCCGGCGAGTACGGGATCGGCGGAGGCGACTCCGGCGTTCTCCCAGCGCTTCACGACGGCGCGGGCCGCGTTCTTGGAGATCGGGTGTTCCGGGCCGAGAATCTCCGAGATGTCCGACTCGAAGGCGGCCCGCATATCGAAGATCCATTCGAGGGCGTGGAGATCCCGTTGGTTGAGGCGAACGTGCCCCCTGTCCGCTCTGCTCTTGCGAGGCTGGTCTGACACCGTGCTCCCTGGGGTTTATGGCTGGGAAGTCTATGGGCGCGGGGTTCTGCGGTCGTGACTGTCGTCAACCCGGCCGGGGTGGTTCCACGTGTTGTCGCGATGTACCGCTCCGTGGGGCCGGGACTTGTGGCCCTATGCGGGGATGTTGATCGGTGATTTCTGAATTATAGGGCCGGACGGTACCGGCCAACCGGGTTGCCCGGAAGTGTCGGAAAGCATGCCGGTGGAGTGCGGTGTGGCACGGCGCACCCGGCTTAGCGGGGAGGCCGTGTCTCGGAGTGTTCCTGGTGGTCACCCGCCCCCGCCGGCTGACGACCTGCGGTAATTTTTCGCCCGGCCTTATGACCGTAGGGCCCGGATCGGGCATGGGGTGCCGGTAGATGGCTCGATCCGAGGCTTCTCTTGTTCCGCTGCCTCTGGGGGAAATTCGTTATGATCACCACAGGAATGTGGCCGCGTGAATGTTGCGCTGTATTGTCCGGAATTCGACGGATCGGGATTATCTCGGCGTTGACTCGCGTTTCGCGGGTCTGTGGCCCCGGGGGGATCCGATGACCTCGACCGATCAGGGGGGCAGGACCGATCAAGCGAGTAGGACCGATCAAGCGAGTAGGACCGAGCAGGGGAGCCGGACCGGGCCGGCGGGCAGACCGGACGACCGCACGGGCCTGCTCCGTCTGCCCGTTCTGCCGCATCCCCGCCACCCGCTGGAGCGTCCCGAGCGGACGGGCGGTTCGGCCGCGGAACCGGTCGGTTCCCGGCTGGACGTCGGGCCACAGGTGTCGGTCGTGATACCCACCCGCAACGAGGCGCGCAACGTCGAACCGCTGCTGCGGCGCCTCGACGAGGCGCTGCACGGCCTGTCCGGAGAAGTAATCTTCGTTGACGACTCCGACGACGGAACGCCCGAGGTCATCGCGCGCGTCCGCCCCTCGGTGCGGTTACCGGTACGGGTGCACCACCGGACCCCGGCCCAGCGGGTCGGCGGGCTGGGGGGCGCGGTCAGCGAGGGCTTCGCGCTCTGTGCCGCGCCCTATGCGGTGATCATCGATGGGGACCTCCAGCATCCGCCGGAGACCATCCCGGCGCTGCTCGGCACCGCCGTGGAACATGCCGCCGATGTGGTGATCGGCAGCCGGTACGTGTCCGGCGGCAGCGCATCGGGGCTCGCTGGAAGCATGCGGCACCTGGTCTCGACGGGGTCGAACCGGTTGTGTCGGTGGGTCTTCCCCCGTCGGCTGCGCGGCGTCTCGGACGTGATGAGCGGCTTCTTCCTGGTACGGGTCGCCGTCGTGGACCGGGCCGGCCTGCGACCGGACGGCTACAAGATCCTGCTGGAGCTGCTCGTCGCGTCCGGACGGCTGCGCGTCCGCGAGATCGGGTACGCCTTCGCCGAGCGGCACGCCGGGACCTCCAACGCCTCGCTGACCGAAGGCGCCCGCTTCGCCCGGCGGCTGTTCGCGTTGCGGGTTCCGAAGCCCGCGCGGTTCGCCCTGGTCGGGGCGTCCGGGACGGTGCCGAACCTGCTTGGCACCGCCGTGCTTCACCACGTCGGCTTGCACTACCTGGTCGCGGCGATCGTCGCGACCCAGATCGCCGTCGGCTGGAACTTCCTCGGCTGCGAGCTCCTGGTCTGGGATCGGGAGACGGGTTCCCGGCTGCGTCGCTATCCGGCGTTCGCGCTCATCAACAATCTCGATCTGGTCATTCGGCTGCCACTGCTCGCGGTGCTGGTCGGGCGATGGCATCTCGGCGTCGGCATCTCGACCCTGATGTCCCTGGCCGCCGCGGTGATCGTCCGATACCTGGTGGTGGATCGGCTGGTGTACCGGCGACGGGCGGTGTCTGAGCGGGCGGTGTCGCCGTCCTACGGAAGGCCGTCGGAGGACGGGGTGTCCGGTGCGGTTTCGTAGCCCACCCGCCGGTGACGGCGTACACCTCGGCGCCGGTGGGGTCCTCATCCGGCTGTTCTGTTCCGGGCATGCGCAGCTCCCCGACAGGCGGATCATGCTTGCCGGCGGCACCTTGGCGTATTCCACGCCGACGACGAACTACAAGGGAATGGCGAGGAGCTAATTCGCCGACACCACGGTCGCCGAGTACGTGGCCGACCTCCCGAAGCTCGTCGCGGCGAACTGACCTTCCATCCAGGCCGGGGACCGGACCCGCCGCGGTGTCGCCCGCCCGCGGTGCTCCGTGCCCACCCCTTTCAGGCAGGTACAGGTGACATCCGATTCTGATTCCGAAGTCCCGCGTGCGCGGGCGCTCCCCCGCGGCGCGCGTCGGCATGCCCATGCGCACCGAGATCCCCGCGTGCCCCGACGCTCACCTCGGCTGTGGATGGTAGCGGCCGCGGGGTGGTGGGCCGCGGGGTGGGGGGCCGCCCTGCACACCACGTCGGCCCTCGTGTTGTCCGCGTTGGTCGGTCTGGACGGGAGCATGTCTTACCTCTTGCCCGGCGCACTCGCGGTCGTCCTGCCTCGGATGTTCGGCCGGGGTGGCCGGGGCCGGCGGATCCCGTGGCTCGCCCGGCTCGCGTGCGAGTCGGGCGGCTGGTACGTCTACATGTTCGCCGGTTCGCCGGACATCAGGCTGGTCTCGTACGGCGGTCCGCGCCTGGGCCAGCCGTTCGCCGTGGTACTGGGCGCGGTGGCGGCGGTGACCGGCGGCCTGGTCCTGTCCGGTCGGCTCCGGGCGCGGACCCGCGGGTCGATCCCCGGCGCCAGCCGCCGGCGGCGCTGGGTGTGGGCGCTGGTCAGCGTGCCCCTCGCGGTGACGCTGGGGGTGCGTGCGGCCGAGCATCACCACGTCGTGCTACTCGCCGCATGGACGATCGTCTCGTTGCTGATGCTGCTGGTCGCCAGCCTGACCCTCGTGCGCGGCCAGTACAGCTGGCAGCGTCCCGAGCGGGTGCATCACGTGGACCTGACCGGCAACCTCGCGCCCCGCAACCGCTTCTCCCTCATCGTCCCCGCCCGCGACGAGCCGGTGCTCGGGCGGACCCTGACCCAGATCCTTGCCGGCGACTACCCCGGCGACCTGGTGGAACTGGTCGTGATGGTGTCGTATGACGAGGTCGACCAGGAGACCCGACGGGTCGCCGAGGAGATCGCCGGCCGGCATTCCAACGTGCGGGTCGTCGCGCCCGAAGGCAGCCGGCGTAGTAAACCCCTGTCCCTGGAGGACGCCCGCCGGCACTGCACCGGCGACCTGGTCGGCGTCGTCGACGCGGAGTCCCTGCTCGCCGGGGGACTCCTGCGTTACGTGAACACGCTGGCCCTGCGCCACGCCGACGTCGGCATCTTTCAGGGCGGCGTGCAGCTCATGAACGCGCGTGCCACGGCGTGGCGGCGCGCCGCGGACCACTCACCGATACGGGCGTTCCTCCACTGGTTGGACGCGGGCACCTCCTGGTGGCGGGCCCGCAACTGCCTCGAATACTACATCTGGTTCATGTCGCGGCTGCGTTTCCAGGCGCGCGCGCGTTTCATCCCACTCGGCGGCAACACGGTGTTCATTCGGCGAACGGTGCTGGAAAGGCTCGGTGGGTGGGACGTCTCCTGCCTCACCGAGGACTGTGACCTCGGGGTGCGGGCTTCGGCCGCCGGAATCCCGACCGCGGTCTTCTACCATCCGGATCTGACGACCCGGGAGGAGACCCCGGAAAGCCTCACGAAACTCATCATCCAGCGCACCCGCTGGATGATGGGGTTCATGCAGGTCCTCTTCAAGGGGGACTGGCGGGCGCTGCCGGGAGCACGTCAGCGCATCATGGCGGTGGAGATGCTCACGATGCCGTTCTTCCAGGCACTCGCCGGCGTCCTGCTGCCGGTGTCGCTGGTCCTCACGTTGTTTCTGGCGGCGCCGACCGGTCTGGTCATCGTCTTCTGGCTTCCGTTCGGTGCGACCGTCATGACGGTTTTCTCCGAGCAGGCGGCGTTCCGCGAGTTCGCCGAGGCGTACGGGCTCGATCTGCGTCGCTGGGACAGCGTGCGGCTCGTGCTCTGCGCCCCGCTGTACCAGCTCGCGCTCTCCGCCGCCGCGGTGCGCGCCACGGCCCGGTTGCTGCGTGGCCGGGTCGAGTGGGAGAAGACCTCCCACTCCGGGGCCCACCACAGCACCGGCTCCGGCCGCTTCGAGCTGGAGGCGGCGTCGTGACCGCACCCGACGCCGCGAACCCGTACCCCCGACCGCTCGGCCCGCAGACCGCCGTGACCTGGATCGCAGCCCGGGCCGGGGAGCTCACCGGCCGACTGGTCGGCTGGGTCGGCGTCCGCCGCCGCAGCCTGCTCCTGCTCGCCGTGCTCCTGACGGTGGTGGCGGTGCTGCACGGTTACAATTTCGACGGCTGGCCGGGCCGCGTCACCGACGACGAGGGCACGTATGCCGCCCAGGCTTATTCGATGCAGTACTGGAACCGGATCGCGCATTACACGTACTGGTATGACCATCCGTTCGGCGGATGGCTGTTGATTGCCATCTACACGAAGATCACTGATGGTTTCAACCGGGCGCCGACGGCGGTCACCGCGGCCCGCGAGCTCATGTTCGGCGTGCATCTGGTGAGCTGCGTGCTGCTGTACCGGTTCGGCCGGCTCCTCGGCCTACGACGGTTCTTCGCCGGCCTGGCCCTGCTCGTCTTCTCGCTTTCACCGCTCGCCCTGTGGTATCAGCGGATGGCGTTCCTCGACAACATCGCCGTGATGTGGCTGCTCGCCGCCCTGGTGTGCGCGGCGTCGCCGCGACGCAGTGTCGCGGCGGCGGCGTTCGCCGGGATCTTCATGGCCTTCGCGTTCTGGTCGAAGGAAACCGTCCTGCTCTTCCTCCCGGGGTTGTACGTACTGCTCCGGCAGAATCGTGATCCTCGTAACTGGCGATTCGTGCGGCGCAACTTCATGGGCTGCCTGATCGGCGTGTGCGGCATCTACATCCTGTATGCGGCCGCGAAGAACGAGCTGTTCGAGGGGCCCGGCCACGTCTCGCTGGAATGGGCGATCAGATGGCAGCTGTTCGACCGGGCCCCGAGCGGCAGCGTGCTCGACACCGGCAGTGACACCTACCATGTCGTGCGGTCCTGGCTCGATCTCGATCCCTACCTGGTCCTCGCCGGTATTGCGGCCGCGGTTCCCCTGCTCGCCCTGCGGCGGCTGCGGGTCGTCGCCGGACTACTGCTGCTGCAGTTTGCCTTCGTCTTCCGCAACGGCTACCTGCCCAACCCCTACGTCACCGCGATGCTCCCGTTCGCCGCGTTGTGCGTGGCAGGGTTGCTCGACGCCGTTCTGCCGAGTGGAGCACGGCCGCGACGCGGTCCGCCGCGTCATGCCGGGCCGGGGTCGGGGCCCGGGGCGGGGGTGGGGGCGACCGCGGCCATGATCGTCAATGGCCTGCGCTGCCTCGTGGTCCTGGTGGCCCTGTCCGTGGCCGCCGCGACGGTGATCCCGGACTGGACACCGAAAATTCGCACCGCGCTCACCCAGGACGCGAGTGCCCCGAGCCGGGAGGCGACCCGATGGTTCCTCGCGAACGTTCCCCCGGAGGGCATCGTTATCACCGACGACATCGCTTGGACCGACCTCACGATCGCCGGGCGCCGGCCGCTGCCGGTGTGGTTCTACAAGCTGGACCTCGACCCTCAGGTGCGCGGCCGGTTCCCCCACGGCTGGCGTGATGTCGACTACCTGATGATGGGCAAGCCCCCCGACTCGGTGCTCGCTGAGGTCCCGCTCGTCGCCGAGGCGCTCCGGCACTCGGTGGTCCTCAAGTCGTTCGGCGATGGAGAGATCGAGATTCGCCGGGTCATCGTCCCGGACTGCCGCGGCCGGCCTGACCGGTGCTGAACCCGTGACATCTTCCCCTCCAGCTGACCGGCCGTGGACTGACGACGCGTCCGATGGGCCAGGTCGACGGAAACCCGATCTTCACCATCGACTTCGACTTCGTCGGTCATGAGCTGGTCGTCCAGCGCCTGGACGGCGAGAGGATCTCATTTCCCCTGGTCGCGCAGTCGGTAGCGTCGTTCTACCGCCGCACCTTCGACGCGCTGGCGGCGCTCGGCATCAAGATCCGCCTTGACCATCCGCATCCGTGCCGTCCTCCCGCTCGCGGCCCTCGAGCGCGGCCCGGACCGGCGGGCCGGCGTTCTCGACTTCGACGACAGCGCCTACCGGGCCGGGGCCTACCGGGCCGGGGCCTACCGGGCGGGTAGGGACATCGAGCGGTTCGCCTGCCCCCACGGCGTCACCGACCCTGTCCTCGCCTCCGGGCACTGACATCGACGGGCCACCCGGCAAGATCGGGGGGTGACCAGGTCCACGTCGGACGGGCGGCGAGGCATCTCATAGGTTCGCCGTATGCACAGCCTCACCCGGGACGAAGCCCTCGCCCGCGCCGGCCTGGTCCGCGTCGATGGCTACGAGATCGAGCTCGACCTGACCGCGGCTCGCACGTCGACGGAGTTCGGCTCGACGACCAGGGTGCGCTTCAGCCTCCGTCCCCCCACGGACGGCTCCCTCGCCACGGACGGCTCGTCGGCGGACGGCGAACCGGCACCGGCGACGTTCGTCGAGCTCAAACCGGTATCCATCCAGCAACTGTGGCTCAACGGCCAGCCGCTGGACCCCTCCGCCGTCGACGGCAACCGGCTCCCCCTCGCGACGCTGCACGCGACGAACGAGCTCGTGGTGACGGCCACGATGAGGTACTCGAACACCGGCGAGGGGCTGCACCGGTTCACCGACCCGGAGGACGGCGAGGTCTACCTGTATGCGCAGACCTTCCTCGACGACGCCCAGCGGATGTTCGCCTGCTTCGACCAGCCCGATCTCAAGGCGCCGGTGCGCCTGAGCGTGGCCGCACCCCCCGACTGGACGGTGCGGGCGAACGGTGCCGGGAAGCAGGCCTCGCCGGGGCGGTGGGAGTTCACCGAGACGGCACCCCTGGCGACCTACTTCGTGACGGTGGTCGCGGGGCCGTACCACCTCGTCGAGGACTTCCACGACGGCATCCCGCTCGGGCTGCTCTGCCGCCGCTCACTCGCGCCGTACCTCGACGCCGACGCGGCGGAGATCTTCGGCGTCACCCGGGCCTGCCTGGACCGCTACCACGAGCTGTTCGCGAGCCGGTACCCGTTCGGGACCTACGATCAGGCGTTCGTGCCCGAGTTCAATGCCGGCGCGATGGAAAACCCGGGGTGCGTGACCTTCCGGGACGAGTTCGTGTTCCGCTCGGCGGTGACCGAGGCCGAACGGGAGCTGCGTGCCGTCGTCATCGCCCACGAGATGGCCCACATGTGGTTCGGTGATCTGGTCACCATGCGCTGGTGGGACGACCTGTGGCTGAACGAGTCGTTCGCCGAGTACATGGGCTATCGGGTGACCGCCGAGGCGACGCGGTTCACCGGGGCGTGGACCAGCTTCGCCGTCGGTCGCAAGAGCTGGGGCTACGCCGCCGACCAGCGGCCGTCGACGCACCCGGTGGCCCCGGCCGACGTCCCCGACACCGCACTCGCCCTGCTGAACTTTGACGGCATCTCCTACGCCAAGGGAGCGTCGGCCCTGCGGCAGCTGGTCGCCTGGGTGGGCGACGGCGCCTTCCTGACCGGGCTGCGGACGTACTTCGCCCAGCACGCCTTCGCCAACGCGTCCCTGGCCGACCTGCTCGCCGCGCTGACCACGGAGAGCGGCCGGGACCTCGCCGGCTGGGCCGAGGTGTGGCTGCGCCACGCACAGGTCAACACGCTGCGCCCCGAGATCACGATCGGCTCCGACGGCCGCCTCGCCCAGGTCGCAGTGGTCCAGACGGCACCGCCGACGCACCCGACGCTGCGTCCGCACCGCATCGGCATCGGCGTCTACGGCCCGGCGGAGCAGACCGAGCCGATGGAGCCGACCAATCCGACGGAGCCGACCAATCCGACGGAGCCGACCGGGCCGATCGTGCTGCTCCGCCGGGTGGAGGTGGACATCGATCCGGCGGCGCCGGGCGGGCGCACCGGGATCGCGTCACTGGTCGGGAGCGAGGCGGGACGCCTGCTGCTGGTCAACGACGGCGACCTGACCTACGCCAAGATCCGTTTCGTCCCGGCCGACCTCGCCGCTTTGCCCACTGTCCTGCCGCGGACGGCCGATCCGCTTGCCAGGGCGATCATCTGGGCGGCCGCGGCCGACGCGACCCGGGACGCCGAATGGCCCGCCGCCGACTATCTGACGCTCGCCGCGGGTGCGCTGCCCCGGGAGACCGAGATCGCCGTCTTCGAGGACGCCCTGCGTTTCGCCCGGGCCACCGTGCTGAACCGCTATCTCGCGCCGTCGGCGCGACCGGCGGCGGCGCAGGCGCTCCACGCCGCCTGCGCGCGGGCCTTCGCGGCCGCAGCACCGGGAGGCGGTCATCAGCTCTCCGCCGCCCGCGGGGTCATCGGGTGTAGCGGACCGGCGCAGGCGGGAACGCTGGCGGCGTGGCTCGCCGGGACGGACGTGCCGGCCGGACTGGTCATCGACCCGGAACTACGCTGGACTCTGCTGCACCGGCTGGTCGTACTCGGGCGGGCCGGGGAGGGGGAGATCGCGGCCGAGAGCCGGCGTGATCGCAGCGCCCGGGCCGCCGAGCATGCGGCGCGGGCCCGCGCCGCCGTTGCCGATCCCGAGGCGAAAGCCCGGGCCTGGCGGATGATCGTGGACGACGACACGATGTCCGCCCGGCTGGTCGCCGCGACGGCCGAGGGTTTCTGGCAGCCCGAGCAGGCGGATCTCACCGACGGGTACGTCTCCCGCTACTTCGAGCAGATGCCGGCGATGGCGGCCCGGCGATCCCCGCACGCCGCCCGGCAGATCGCCACCCACGCCTATCCGCAGTTCGCCGTGTCCGTGGGGACGGTGCGGGAGGCGGACGCCCTGCTGGCCCGCGACCGTCTCGACCCGCTCCTGCGCCGCGTCGTCGTCGACGCGACCGACGAACTCCGCCGAGCGGTGCGGGCCCGTCTCCGCCCCTGACGCCGGGCCCGTCTCCGGCCCTGACGCCGGCCCTGCTCCAACCCACCCGTTATCCGGCCGGCGGCATCGTCATTCCACTGACGATGTCATCTCGCCGACGGCTCTGGACGCGCCCGCGCTCTTTCCGGCATAGTTCGCGCAGCAAGGGTGTCTCAGGGGACGGGGGGCGGTATGGCAGCCGGCACGGACCGGGCCGAACGGCAGACGAGTGCGGGTGCGGCATTAGGCGTTACTTTGTTGGTCGGTGCCGCCGTCGCGGTGTCGACCGGTGTGTACGCGAGGGTTCACGAACCGGCCGGGCGGCCGCTGTTCACCCTCGGTTTCTCTGGCATGCTGCCGATGAAGGCGTGGCTGACGACGGCCGCCGCCGTTCTGCTATTCGTTCAGCTGGCCACGGCACTGTGGATGTGGGGACGGCTGCCCGGCGCGGGCCCGGCGCCGAGCTGGGCCGGTCCGCTGCACCGATGGAGCGGGACGACCGCGTTCGTCCTCACCCTGCCGGTGGCCTTCCACTGCATCTGGGCGCTGGGCTTTGCCAGCGATGGCACCCGGGTGCTTCTCCACAGCCTCCTGGGTTGCGCCTTTTACGGGGCCTACGCGGCAAAGATGATCAGCCTACGGACTAGCGGGTTACCGGGGTGGGTACTGCCCGTCCTCGGCTCGACGGTTCTCGTTTCCCTGGTCGCAATCTGGTTGACGGCTTCACTGTGGTTTTTCACCCGGTCCGGTATTCCGCACGTCTGAACAGGATCCCGAGGAAAAAGTCATGACGCAGGAAGCACCGACGCGGCGCCTCGTGGTCCCCGGCATCGCGGTCACCGTCGCCGCGGGTGCCGTCGGGTATGTCGTCGCCAGCAGCAGCGACGCGGCCGATCCGAAACCACGGCAGGCAACCGCGGGCGGGACCCGCGCGGGTGGCGACGGTTCGGGCGCGGGTAACGGCGGTGGCCAGGCCGGCGGCGCGGCGCCCCTCGCCCGGGTCGACGAGGTGCCTGCCGACGGCGGTCTCATCCTCGGCGACGCCGGCCTGGTGCTCACGAGGAATGCCGCCGGCACGATCCAGGGTTTCTCCACCGTCTGCACCCATCAGGGCTGCTCGGTGAACGCGATCGCGAAGGGCCGCATCCTCTGCCCGTGCCACGGCAGCGCCTTCGACACCCGTACCGGGGAACCCGTCGCGGGGCCGGCGAAACAGCCGCTGCCGCCGGTCGCCGTCACCGTCCGCGACAACGCGATCTTCCCCGCCTGACCCCCGCGCCCCGATCGCCCGGATCTCGGCAGGAGCCGGATCCTCCCAGGAGGAGAAACAGTGGACCCGACAGGGCTGCGGATCACCGTCCCGTCCGGCCAGAGCGTGCTGTCCGCCGACCGCAGTCACGTCGTCGGCCGGGGCCGTGACTGCGATGTCGTCATCGCGGACGGCCGGGTGTCTCGGCGTCACGTCCTGCTGGAGCCCCGCGGCGATGCCGGGTGGCTCGCCCGGGACGTCAGTTCCAACGGCATCTGGGTGGACGGCGCCCGGACCGGCAGCATCGCCCTGAACGACGGCGAGGTGCAGGTGCACCTCGGCGCGGCGAACGGGCCGACGGTCGTCCTGGCCCCGGTCAGTCCCACGCCGCGGCGCCCGCCCGCCGCGCCCGACGACCCGGACGTCGGGAATCTGGCGACCATGCTGGCCGGCCAGGGCGGCCAGGGCCGCATCGATCCCAGCCCCGTCCCGGCGGGGGCGGACTCCGCCCAGGTTCCGGCCCAGCGTCACGCCGGCCACTCGCCCGTGGCGAGCTGGCTGCGCGCTCTGCCCACCCTCGTGTGGCTCGCCGCGGTCGGCTTCACCCTCGGCGCGTTGCTCGCGCTGTCCTGAGCTCCGGCCGGCCCTCCGGCCGGCCAGGCACTCACCCATCGCGGCCAGGCACTCACCCATCGGTCGTGGACCCGGACGGCAAGCCCGTCCAGACCGGTAGGGGTGGCGTGGGGTAGCGGGGACGGCTGGGGTAGCGGGGACGGCTGGGGTAGCGGGGACGGCTGGGGTAGCGGGGACGGCTGGGGTAGCGGGGACGGCAGCGGGGACAGCAGGATGTGGCCACGAGCCGGAGCCGGGCCGCGGGCGGCTGTGGGCCGGATCCGGGCGGGTGGGCCTTGAGCACGACGTCACCGTGGCGCACGATCAGCCGTTCACCGTGGTGCGACAGCACGACGGGAGTCTCCCGGCCGCCCGGTCGGAGCCGGCGGGCGAGATCCGCCATGCCCGTCAGCAGAGCGGCGTGCGGGGCGGCGTCGCCAGTCAGCGTGGTCGTCACGAGGCCGATGCCTTCACCGCGTCGGCTTGCGTAGCCGCCAGATGCATTCGGAGGGCCAGCGGCGCGCCCATGCCTTGTCGCCGCGTTCGGGCTGGGCGGGTGCCGGTTCCTCGCTGTGACTGTCGGATGCCGGCGGTGCCGGGCGGGGTTCCAGAAGATCTTCGATGACGAGGTCGTTGTCCCGGAAGAGCCTGATCCAGGTGCCGTAGGGAAGGTTGGCGCTGACCAGGCCGTCGGCCTCGGCCAGCAAACGCAGCCCGAAGTAGTCGCGGGTCAGGCGACTGCCAGGGGCGTCCCGGCCCGGCGCCACGGTGATCTCGTAGATCGGGCTGACGTGGCTGAAGGCGAGCAGGCCGCCGGGGCGCAGCACGCGTGCGGCTTCCGGCACGGCCCGGAAGGGGTCCGCGAAGGAGAAGGCGCCGTGGTCGGCGAAGACGATGTCGAACGAGTCGTCGGCGAAGGGCACCGCCTCAGCACTCGCCTGGATCAGGGGGAAGGACAGCCCGGTCTCCGCGGCGAGCTGTCTGCTGTGGTGCAGCTGCCGTTCGGAGAGGTCCAAGCCGATCGGTCGGCCCCCCCGCCGGACCAGCGCGCTCGACCACTGGCCGCCCCCGCAGCCCATCTCCAGGATGTCCCGTCCGGTGACCTCACCGAGCACGCCGAGCCGTGATTCCGGAACGGCCCATAGCCCCCAGGAGATGTCGCCGGTGAACACCTGCCGGCGGATCTGCGGGGCGTTCAGTCGCTGGTAGTCGTCAGAGATCTCGTTCCAGCGGGCACGGTTGGTCCGTACGTGGGCAGCATTATTGATCATCCATCCCTCGTCCTTCTCCGGGTGGCCACGGACTGCGCGCCGATCGCGGTGCCGGGACAGGCCACCGCGGCACGACGGCCTGCCTGCCTCGACGAATCAGTCGGTCATCGTATGAGACCAGCAGGAGCACTCCTGCGCTCGCCGTTGGCGAGGCACACGGCCGCTTCGACGAGGTCGCGGTCGTCCAGTCGCTCCCGCCGCTCACCATGGCGCCGGCCCGGGGGTCAAAATGTAGGCAAAGTAGCCGGACGAGTGATGGATGGGATGAGTACGGTGCGCCTGTCTCCCGGATGACGCCCTGGTGGTGGATGCGTCTGGACAGGCTGTGATGGAGCGTGCACCCTTGATCGCGTGGCGAGACAACGAAAAAGATCCAGTCGGTATTTTCGGCCGCCCGACGAGCGGCTCAGCCTAGGCCTGATGACCTGCTCGTCCTGCAACGGCACGCAGTATCAGACGCGCCCGCAGGCGGAATCGGACGAGGACGGTCTTTTCGACGGTGACGCCAACATCAAGTGTCGGGAATGCGGTGGAACCGGAAAGGTTCCCCTGCCATGAAGAAATCGATGCCCGTTCAGGCCGACTTCTTGTACCTGCGGTGTCCGGAACATCGGGGACGGCGTCCCCGCCAGGGGCTGAAGACGATGGCGCGGCCGGGGACACCGTGCCCGCGGTGTCGCATGGTCCGCGCCGCGGACCTCGAACGCGAGGGCTGTCCGGAGCTTCCTGCGGACGAGCCGGATGGCGGAGGGGGGACGCCGCCGTCACGCTGACAGGCGTCCCCCAGGTGATCTTCGATGCCGGGATAGGCCCTCGGCGGTGGGTCAGTCCTGGGGCTGGGCGACAACCACCGCCGTGCGGGTGCCGTCCTTGACCGTCGCGCCCACCCGGACCGTCGCCCCCGGGTGGAGGTCGGAGACCTTCGCGGCGTCCCCGTCAATCCGCAACCGGGTATCGGCGTTGATCACATAGGTGCCGACGTAGCCGTCCTCACTGGTGACCGTCAGGGAGGTGGGGCTCACCGCGGTCACCTTCCCGCGTTGCCCCGCCACTACCTGGAAGCCCTTGCCGGTTTTGACCGTTGCCTCACCGTGTACGCCGCCGCCGGCCCAGATGCCGCCATGGGGACGCAGCCCGTCGTGGGAACGCAGCCGGGCCTCGGCGAGTCGCGGATGGTCGCCCAGGAACGTGTGGTCGGCTGGGGTGGCTGCTGCGCTGGCAGTCCGGTCCGAGGCAGCGGATGCGGCTGTCCCGCCGAACCCGAGCCCGACCCCCAACCCGAGCCCAAGCAGACCCGCTGCGGCGACCCCAGCACCCCATCGTCCGGTCAGGAAGCTGCGCATCTGTGTCGTCCTTCCGCGTCGCGTCACTACGCCGCGAACCGGTCGTCGGCCCTGAGCGGCGGCGATCGGCCGGGCGCCGCGCGCCACGGTGGCACGCGGTCGGAGCCCACGATGCGACAGCGAGATGTGAGCAACATGCGAGCGTGGTGCGAACCACGTGGAAGGCCGGATCCGCGCTACGCGCTAGACCCGGGACGGTTGCCGGCTGTCCTCGCCCTTGCCCTCGCCCTTGGCCTGCGGCTGCATCGGCACGATCGTCCGGGCCCCCGTCCAGGACGGCGCCTCCTGACTCGCGTGCGGGGGCAGGGAGGGCGCGAAGTCCGTTCCGAGGCGTTGGACCGCGACCCGGGCGAAGATCTGCTGCTCGGTGACGGTACGTTCCGACCGGCCCCGGCCGATGAAGCTCACCGTCCAGTGAAGCAGGGTGGTCAGCCGGTGCTTGAACCCGATGATGTAGACGAGGTGCACGGCCAGCCAGACGAGCCAGGCGAAGAAGCCGCTGAACTGCACCTTGCCAATGCTCGCCACCGCGCTGAACCGCGAGATGGTGGCCATGCTGCCCTTGTCATGGTATTCGAACGGCCGGCCCGTCTGCTTGCCGGCGACCCAGGCCTGGATCTCCTTGGCGGCGTGCCGGCCGCCCTGGATCGCGACCTGCGCCACGCCGGGCAGCCGGTTGAGGCTCGCCATGTCCCCGATGACGAACACCTCCGGATGACCCGGCAGGGTCAGGTCGGGCAGCACCTCGATGCGGCCGGCGCGGTCGAGCCCCGCACCGGTCTGCTCGGCGAGCTGCCGGCCCAGCGGGCTCGCGGCAACGCCGGCGGCCCAGACCTTGCAGACCGAGTCGATGCGCCGGCGGGTGCCGTCGCTGTCCTCGACGTCGATGCCGGTCGCGTCGACATTGACGACCTTGGCGCCCAGCTGCACATCGACGCCGATCTTGGTCAGCTTGTCGGCCGCCTTCGCGCCGAGCCGCTCGCCGAATGGCGGCAGGACGGCGGGTGCGGCGTCCAGCAGGATGACTCGGGCCTTGGCGGGGTCGATGCTGCGGAAGTCCCGCCGCAGGGTCCGGCGCGAGAGTTCCGCGATCTGCCCGGCCATCTCCACGCCGGTGGGGCCCGCCCCGACGACGACAAAGGTCAGCAACCGCTCCACGTCCGCGGGATCGGTGGACGCCTCGGCGAGCTCGAACATCCCGAAGATCCGGCCGCGCAGCTCGAGCGCGTCGTCGATGCTCTTCATGCCCGGGGCGTGCGTGGCGAAATGGTCGTTGCCAAAGTACGACTGGCCCGCGCCCGCGGCGACGACGAGGCTGTCGTAGTGGTGCACGGTCGTGCGACCCAGCAACTGGGACGTGACCGTTCTTGCGTTCACGTCGATGGTGGTCACCTCGCCGAGGACGACCTGCGCGTTGTCCTGCCGGCTCAGTACCTCACGGGTGGTCGGGGCGATCTCGCCCTCGGACAGGATACCCGTCGCCACCTGGTAGAGCAGCGGCTGGAACAGATGGTGCGTCGTCTTCGCGACGAGAGTGACCTCGACCGGTGCTTTGCGGAGGGCCTGCGCGGTGAACAGACCTCCGAAGCCAGACCCGATGATCACTACTCGGTGCGGGGAGGTGCTTCGCTCCTCGAGCCGTTCCGGTTCGCCGGCCTGCCCTGTCTGGGCGCTGTCCGTGGTCACGATCCTTCTCCGCTCAGCCTCTTGACTCCGGCGGTGCCCCTTGGCGCCGCGAAGACCATATACCTGATGGTGCCGGCCCCCGGCTACTATTTTCCGCCGTATATCCGAGATGGGATCGTGTTTATCGTCACCTCCTGTCGCCGGATAGCATCGACGGGACATGTGGCATGCAACACAATTCGTGGGCGATTGATGCCTCGTCGAGTGATACGCCCAGTTCGGAGTGCGACCATGGGTGGGCACTGAAGATCGTGTCTGACCGGAAGGCGGCGGCGCAGGGCCGAACGGAAATACGGCGAACCGGCCCCGCGGACGCGGACGACCACCCGGTCCCTGGGCCCCGACGGCGGGGATCGGTCCGGCCAGAGCTATGATCATGTTTTCTTCGTGCGGTGGATTTGACCGAGTGCACTTTCCGGGGGTCCGGTTTAGCGCATCAGTCTATTCGGACACTGCTTTCACCACCTGCACCTTCATTCGGTGCTCGTTCTTTGACGTGACGTTCGCGTCCTGCACGTTCACGGGCAGCGTTCACGGGCAGTGTGTTCGGCGGATGCATCTTCGATCTCATGAAGATGGTCGGCGGGGATTAGTCCTTCGTGGGTCTGCCCCGAGCGGGCCCGGGGAGGATTGCGGACCCGGGGGAGAATCTCAGTCCCGCAGCGGATCATGGGCGAAGGCCCGCATCCCCTCGGCGAAGTCGACCCGCGGCCGGTAGCCGAGAAGATCGCCTGCTCGGGCCGAGGAGGCTGCGATGTGGCGGACGTCGCCGACCCGGGAGGTGCCGGTCACGACGGGCCTCGGACCGCCGAAGGCACGAGCCAGCGCGTCCGCCATGTCCCCGACGGTGTGGGGATCACCGGAGCCGATGTTGAGGGGAACCAGCCGGCCAGGTGCCTGCGGCTGGCCGGACGCCAGCAGGTTAGCCCGCGCGACGTCGTGGACGTGCACGAAATCCCTCAGCTGCCGGCCGTCCTCGAAGACCCGCGGGGCCCGCCCGTGTTCCAGCGCACTGCGGAAGATCGACGCGACGCCGGCGTAGGGGGTGTCCCGGGGCATCCGCGGACCGTAGACGTTGTGGTAGCGCAGTGCCACGGCGGTTCCGCCGGTTTCCGCCGCCCACGCCGCCGCGAGATGCTCCTGGGCGACCTTGGTCGCCGCGTACGCGTTGCGGGGATCCAGGGGGGCGTCCTCGTGGACCACGATGGGCGCGAGCGGCCGGTGGCACCGTGGGCACGGCGGCTCGAAACGGCCCGCGTCCAGCTCGGCGGCCTGCCGTGGTCCGGGGCGCACTGGTCCGTCCGTCGGGCAGCGGTAACCACCCTCGCCGTAGACCACCATGGAGCTCGCCAGGACCAGTCGCCCCACCCCGGCGCGGGCCATCGCCGCGAGCAGGACCGCGGTGCCGAGATCGTTGTTCGTGGCATACGCCGGAAGGTCGTCCAGATCAACCCCCAGACCCACCATGGCGGCCTGGTGGCATACGACATCGATCCCGCTCAGTGCCTCGGCGACCTGGTCCCGATCGGTCACGTCCCCAACGATCATCTCGGCGGCGTTGTTGACCTGGGGCTTCGTCCGGTGCACCGCCGGAAGCAGGGCGTCGAGGATCCTGACCTCGTCGCCCGCCGCGACCAGCGCGTCAACAACGTGAGAACCGATGAAGCCGGCGCCACCGGTGACGAGAACCCGCATGACGCTGACGCTAACGGTGCCGGGACGCGCCGGATCTTACGAACCACGGAACGTCTCCAGCCCGGCCCGGCCCGTGCCGTCGCAACCCCGGGCGGCGTCCGGACGTCAGGACGTGGGAAGCGCGACGACGAAGCGGCAGCCCTCCCGATGGTTGTGCACGGTGACGTCGCCCCCGTGCGCCTCGACGATGCCACGGACGATCGCGAGGCCGATCCCCGACCGCATCCGTGGCTGGTGCGGATGGTCGTCACCACCGGGGGTCCGGGCCGACTCGCCCCGGAATCCGAGGTCGAACACGCGGGGCAGCTCCTCCTGCGGGATGCCGCCGCACCGGTCCGCCACGGCGAAGACCGCCCGGTCGGCGTCCGCGGTAG
Source organism: Frankia sp. BMG5.23 (assembly GCF_000685765.2). Classification (NCBI taxonomy): domain Bacteria; kingdom Bacillati; phylum Actinomycetota; class Actinomycetes; order Frankiales; family Frankiaceae; genus Frankia; species Frankia sp. BMG5.23. Next base: position 32,240 of record NZ_JDWE01000033.1, on the reverse strand, counting down.
CGGTGATCTCCACCGTTCCGTCGTCGGGGGTGTGCCTGATGGCGTTGACGAGGAGATTGGTCAGCACGCGCCCCACCTCGGCCGCGTCGGCGTCAACGTACCCGGCGTGGTCGGCCCGCCCGTTGACGACGACTCCCTTGGCCCGCGCGATCGGGTCCACCGCGGCGATCGCGTCCGAGACGACGTCGGCGACGCGCACCTTCTCCAGACTCAGCCGCAGCGCACCGGCCTGCAGCCGGGCCAGTTCGAACAGGTCGTCGACCATGCCGGTCAGCCGCTCGGCGTCGGCGAGCATCAGCCGGTGGTAGCGGGCCGTCGTCTCGGCGTCCGTGACCAGGCCGTCCTGCAGGGCCTCGGCCGTCGCCCGGATTCCCGCGAGCGGGGTTCTCAGGTCATGACTGATCCAGGCCACCAGCTCGCGGCGACTTGCCTCCAGTGCCCGTTCCCGTTCCCGCGCCTCGACGAGGCGGACATGGGTCGCGTCCAGGGTCGTCGCCAGCGCGCCGAGCTCGGCGGTCGGAACACGGTCGGCGCCGTGATAGCCCGGCTCGCCCAGGGCCGCCGTCGCCCGGGTCAGCGTCCCGATCGCCGCCACGACCGGGCCACCCAGGCGCACCGCGGATGCCGACGCCACCACCGCCGACACGACCACCACGATGAGCACGACCCGCAAGTCATGATCGGAGAGGAACATTGCCTGTGCCGTGCCGGCGACCCCCACCGTCACCGCGACGACCGGTATCACGCTCAATGACGCTGCTGTCGCCCACAATGGCCGCCTCCGGAGCGCCCGCAGCAACGGCAGGCCGGTGAGCGCGGCCGCCGTCGAACAGCCGAGCGCGATCCCCATGACCTCCAGGTCGGCGTTCATCGGGGCCTCGCTCTCGCTCGCAGCCCGCCCGTGGGGTCGTCGTCCCGCCGCACCGCCTCGGGTCTCATCCTCGGTGTCGTCCCTCGTCCGGTGCCGCCACCTGTCCGGTGGGGGTGCTGTCGGGGCGCGGGGTGCTGTCGGGGCGCGGGGTGCCGGGATCGTAGCGGTACCCGACCCCCCACACCGTGACAAGCATCCGGGGCGCGGTCGGATCATCCTCGATCTTCTCCCGCAGTCGACGGATGTGCACGGTGACCGTCGAGGGGTCGCCATAGCTCCATCCCCACACGTGTTCGAGCAGCTCGCCCCGGGTGAAGGCCCGGCCGGGCCGGCGCAGCAGGAAGGCCAGCAGATCGAACTCGCGCACCGTCAGCCCGAGCGGAACCCCGTGCCGGGTGGCGGTCCGCGCGGCCGCGTCGACGACGAGGGTGCCGGCCCGCAGGACGCCGGCTTCCGCGCCCGGCACCGTCTCGTTCGCCCGCCGCAGCACCGACTGCACGCGCAGGGTCAGCTCCCGCGGCGAGAACGGCTTGGTCACGTAGTCGTCGGCGCCGATCTCCAGACCGGTGATGCGATCCGACTCGTCGGCACGTGCGGTCAGCATGATCACTGGTACCGGTCGGTGCGCCCGGAGCCGGCGGAACACCTCGATGCCATCGAGACCGGGCAGCATCAGGTCGAGGACGACGAGGTCCGGTGGGGTTGTCTCGGCCACCCGCAGGGCCGTGAGTCCGTCCGCGGCGCGGTCGACGTCGAAGCCGGCGTTGCGCAGGTAGCGGTCAACCACCTCGGAGACGAGGGCGTCGTCGTCAACGACGAGCACACGGGCCACCCAGCCACGATAGGTAAGGCGACGGCCGTCCCGGCCATGATCGGTTCGGATGTCTCCGCTTCGTAATGCTCCGCTTCGTCGTGCTCGTCGTGCTCGTCGTCGTGTCCGTGCCGAGCCGCCGGACGGGACCCGGGCATTCCTTGTTTCGTAAGGGTTGATCACGCGCGGACGGCACTACAGTCCCGATCATGTTCACGCAACGTAGTGGGATCGGGGCCTCCGTCGACGTCGTCCTGCCCTGCCTAGACGAGGCCGGGGCGTTACCTTGGGTGTTGGACCGGATGCCCGTCGACTATCGGCCGATCGTCGCGGACAACGGATCGCGCGACGGCTCCCGCCAGGTGGCGCTGGAACGCGGGGCGGTCGTCGTTGACGTGCCCGAGCGCGGCTACGGCGCCGCCGTGCACGCCGGGCTGCTCGCTGCGGACGCCGACGTGGTCGGCGTGTGCGACGCGGACGCATCCCTCGACCCCGCCGAGCTTCCCGGTCTCGTCACGCAGTTGCTGGCCGGCCGGGCCGATCTGGTTCTCGGTCGCCGTCGCCCGACCTCGATGCGGGCTTGGCCGCCGCACGCCCGACTCGGGAACGCGGTGGTCGCCGGGCGGCTGCGCCGGCACGGCGTTCCCGTCCATGATCTGGGCCCGATGCGGGTGGCCCGCCGGGAGGACCTGCTCCGACTGCCCGTCGCCGACCGCCGGTTCGGCTATCCGCTGGAACTGCTGCTGCGGGCGGCCCAGGCCGGTTGGCGGATAGTCGAGACCGACGTGGCCTACACCCCTCGGGTCGGGCGCTCCAAGGTGACCGGGACACCGCTCGGCGCCGCCCGGACGGCCCGGGACATGTCCGCCCTGTTGGCGAGCCTCCGGTGAGGCTGCTCGTGATGGCGAAGGAGCCGGTACCTGGGCGGGTCAAGACCCGCCTCACGCCGCCCCTGCGCCCGGACCAGGCGGCGGCCGTCGCGGCGGCCGCGCTCGCGGACACGCTGGCCGCGGTTGAGGAGCTGACTCGCCTGCCCGGGTTCGACGCACTGCGCCCGGTCCTCGTCCTCGACGGCGCGGTCGGCCCATGGCTGGAGACCTCGTTCGCACGAATCCCGGCCGGACGAACCCCGGGCGGACGAACCCCGGGCGGACGAATCGCGATCGAAGTGATGCCGCAGGTGTCGGGGCCGTTCGACGTCCGGCTCGCCGCCGCCTTCGACGCCGGCACCGAGCCGACCCTGCTCATCGGGATGGACACTCCCCAGGTGACCGCAGCCCTGCTCGCCTCCGCCTGCCACGCGCTGCACGCGACCGACGCGGTGTTCGGTCCCGCCGCGGACGGGGGATGGTGGGCACTCGGCCTGACCACCCCCGACGGCGATCTTCTCCGTGGCGTGCCGACCTCGCGCCCGGACACCGGCGCACGGCAGCGGGCCCGCCTGTCCGAAGCCGGCCTGACGGTCACAACCCTGCCGACGGTGCGTGACGTCGACACCATGGCCGACGCCGACGCGGTCGCCCGGCTCGCGCCCGGTGGACGCTTCGCCGCGGCGCTGCGCGCCACGCACGGGGATCGCATCGCCGCCGGCCGGGCCACCGCGTGTTGACCGGCGTCCCCGACGGCCGGTGGGGACCGACGACCGTCTACGAGGCGGGACTGCGCTCCGCCGGTGGACAGCTGTGGATGCGCCGTCCCGACGGGCGACGCGACCCGCTGCCGGTGAACCGCTGGCGTGGCACCCTGTCCCCGGCGGCGTCGACCCCGCCCACCTGGTCCACCTGGTCCACCGGGGCGCTGTCCCCCGGGGATCTGTCGTTGTTGCGTCACTGCGGCGGCCCGACCCTCGACGTCGGCTGCGGGCCCGGCCGGCTCGCGGCCGCGCTCGCGGCCCGCGGGGTGCCGGCCCTCGGCATCGACGTCGCGCCGTTCGCGGTGCACCTTACCCGGCGGGCCGGTGTGCCGGCACTACGGCGGGACGTGTTCGGCCGGGTGCCTGCCGAGGGACGATGGGTCGCGCTGCTGCTTGCCGACGGAAACATCGGCATCGGCGGCGACCCGACCCGGTTGTTGCGCCGGGCCGGGGAACTCCTCGCCCCCTCCGGCCGGGTGCTCGTCGAACTCGAACCGCCGGGCACCCAGACCGGTCCGATGCGGGTCCGGCTGGAGGACGCGACCGGCCGGGTGTCGCGGCCCTTCTCCTGGTGCCTGGTGGACGGGGACGATCTGACCGGCATCGCGCCGGACGCCGGACTGCTGATCACCCGGACCTGGTGCGACGCCGGTCGGCACTTCGCCGCGCTGCGCCGGCGTCTCCCGACTGGATGATTCCCCGCCGGGCGCGGACCGCCCGACTCACCATGAGGGCCGCCGCGCCGGCCCAGACCACTGCGAGAACGAGCGCGAGGTTGCGTCCGTACGGCAGCGGGTTCACCGTCGGGTTCCCAGGGTCCCCGCCGTAGCCACGCCACAGCGGTAGCGACGACAGGGCGACCGCCGCACTCACCAGCAGTGCGCCCTGTGCGACGGACCGGTAGGGCGGTGGGACCAACCGGGTGAGCAGGAAGCCGACGAGCATCGTCGCGGGCACGAGCAACGCGTCATGGACCAGGACCCCGCCGATCAGCCAGACCACGGTGTTCGGCGGCCGGGTGGCCTGCTGGTGGGTGAGCACGCCGTCGACCCCGTAACCGATCGCGGCCAGCCCGGCCGCCACCGCGACACCGCGCAGCACGACGGCGTTCATACCATCACCACCCGATGTACCCATTTCGTCTGGAGGACCCCGGGCCGGTTCGGCGCGATGAGCCGGGCCGGATAACCGTGATCGAGGTCGAGGTCGGCGCCGTTCACTCCGGTCGCGAGCAGGGTCAACGAGTCCCGGGCGTGCGAGGGGTTGACGTCGCTTGCCCGGTAGCCCCCGCGGGCCTCGAGGGACTCGACCCGGACCGTCGCGTCGGCGGGGATCATGGCGGCGTCCAGTAGATCCCGCAGCCGCGGCCCGTGCCAGGTGGCGTCCGCGGCCCATCCCTCGACGCAGGTGATCGGCAGCTTCGAGCTGTACCGACGCAGCGCGTGCAGCTCCTCGATGGTGTACACCACCCGGCGCGGACCGACCACCTCCAGCCGGTACCCGGGGTCACGGGCGAGGGAGGTGACCCGCGCGGCTCGCGCCGTGCGGTTCACCGGGAGCCCCTGCGGGCCGATGTCGGGCCGCCGCGGCGCGAGCAGGTCCAGCCGGGCCAGGCCCGGAACCGACTGACCGGCGGTCGTCGCCACGATCACCCCGGCGGCGGTCCCCGTCGCGAGGCCGAGGCCGCGCCGCGTCAGACCGCCCGTCCCCGGGGCGGCGCCGGCCATGGTGGTGGTGGCCATGGTGGCGGCGGCCAGGTGCGCGCGCTCATGGCGGCGACGGCCCACATTCGCCCGGATGACGGTGAGCTTCGCGACGATGTGGAGGACCAGCGCGCCGATCGTGATCCAGGCGACCCAGTAATGGGTCACGGTGAAGAAGAAGTGGAACCGGTACCACTGCGCGATGTTCGCGATGCCCGTGCTGAGCTGGAAGATCGCCCCTGCGATCAACGGCACGATCGTCATCCGCTCCACCGCATGGGCGACGGAACGGATCGGGGGCCATTCCCACAACAGCGGATACACCGTCCACAGCTTCGCCAGCAGCAGTGGGACGCTCGCGAGTCCGGTGGTCACGTGCAGGCCCTGGGTCACCCGGTACAGCCAGGCGGGTCGGGAAGGCCATTCCAGCCAGGACGGCGGATGCTGCATGAAATGCGATACCAGCCCGGTCAGAAAGCATGTTCCGAAGGCGATCCCGAGCCAGACTCCGAGGAGAGCCGCCATCCGTGGATCGTGCAGCCGACTGGGGAATGCGTTTTCGCGCAGGGGGCCGCGCCGCAGGACCGGGGGTGGTTCCGGCAGCTTTTCGGTCAGCAGACGAGGTAACCGGCGGGGCAACCAGCGGGGCAACTGTCGCACGAATGCACGGTAGGTCGCCGGGACCACTCGCGACCGAGGACCGGCATTACGGAACGAGGAAGGCCCGGCGCGGTGTTCCCGCGCCGGCGCTGCGCCTGCCAGTCTCGGGACCATGCCCAGAACCCGCACCGCGCCACGCCTCAGGCCCGCCCTGGCCCTGGTCGGGGCGGGTGTCGGGCTCGCGGGTCTGCTCGCGACGCAGTGCGCCGTCCTTGCGGCGCCGGGATACCTGCCTGGCCGGGCAGGGGTGCTCTACCCCGTCATGCTCTGGTGGGCGCTCGGTGTCGCCACGGCCGCGCTGCTGGTCCACGCGGCCCCGCGCCGGTTGGCCGTCGCCATGCTGCTCGGCGGAATCGTCGCCATCCACGCCGTAGCGGCCACCACCGGCCCGCAGCTCTCCGACGACCTGTACCGCTACGCCTGGGACGGTCGGGTCCAGGCCGCCGGGATCGACCCCTACCGGTACGGCCCGCTCGCTCCGGAACTGGCCCGGCTGCGCGATCGCTGGCTGTTCCCGGATCCGGCCGGATGCGCGGCGATCGGGCGCGGCCCGCACTGCATCCGGCTGAACTACCCGCGCGCCCACACCATCTACCCGCCGGTGGCGCAGGCGTACTTCACCGCCGTTCATGTCCTGCCGGGGCCGCCACGCGAACACAAACTCCAGCTCTACGCCTCGCTGATGTCCCTGGCGCTGGTCGGGCTGATGATGCGGATGCTGGTGGCGCGAGGCCGCGATCCGCGCCACGCGGCCTTCTATGCGTTCTCGCCGCTCGCCGGCCTGGAGATCGGTTCCGATGCGCACGTCGACGTCCTCGGGGCCGTGCTGGCGCTCAGCGCTCTGGCGGTCCTCACCGCCCGGTCCCGCCCGCTGCGGACGGGGGTCGCCGGGGCGCTGCTCGGCGGCGCGGTAGCGGTGAAGCTGTACCCGGCGTTGCTGCTGCCCGCGGCGGCCCGGCGCCGGCCCGTCACGCTCGTCGGAGCCGCCGCCGGGGTGGTCGTGCTGTCCTACCTGCCGCACATCCTCGCCGTCGGCACACAGGCGCTGGGCTTCCTCCCGCAGTACCTCGACGTCGAGGGCTACGGGGAGGGCAGCCGCTTTCTCCTGCTCGCCGGGCTGCTGCACCTGGACGGATCCGCAGCGAAGGCGGCAGCGGCCACCCTGCTGGCGGCGGTCACGGTCGCCGTGCTGCGGACCGATCCACAGCGGGTTCCCGTCGAACGGGCCGCGCTGTGGCTGGTCGGTGCCGCGTTCCTTGTCGCGACCCCGGTCCAGCCCTGGTACGGGGTGCTGCTGGCGGCGCTCGCCGTCATCGCCGGGCGGCTGGAATGGCTCGCCGTCGCCGCGGCCGCGCACCCCGTCTACGTCTCGCTGTTCACGGATCTGCCCGGTGACGCGTGGACTTTGCGGGTGTATTCCTACGCCGTCGGTGGTGGCGTCGTGCTCGCCGCGACCGGTCTGCGCCGGTGGACCGGCCGACGGCTGGCGGTCGACGAGCGCGCTGCCGCACCCGCGGCCCGATCCGTCGTCGAACCCCGGCCCGAGTCGTCACCGGGCGCAGGGACTGAAGGGCAGGTGAGGGTGTAATGGCGGGCTCGTTGACGAGGCCGGCGAGTACGAGGCCCTGCTCAGAGCTTGGGCGGTGCGGGTGCGGGACGCTTGGGCTGCCCGCCACGCCACGATCAGGGACTGGATTGAGAAGGCCCTTCCCTGAAGACGAATTGAGAAGGCCCTTCCCTGAAGACGACGAGCCCTCGGCCCCCGCGCCGTTTACTCTTGGAGTTCGGCGGCTCTGCGCAGGAGTTGCTGGGCGACGTCCCGATGCTCCGCGCCACTGTCCTCGGCGATGACCGCGACCGCCAAGGCCGCGAAGCGCAGCATGCCGACCCGGGGTCCGNACCGCGACCGCCAAGGCCGCGAAGCGCAGCATGCCGACCCGGGGTCCGGGCGGATCCGGTATCTGTCGGACACACACCGCTGATCAACTTACGCTGCATCGCTTTCGGGCAGGCTTGCAGCTCTGCCGAAGGCTTCCTTGATCTCGGCCTCCACCTCCCCGTGGATATCGGAAGCGTTGGTTTCGGTCTCGGGGTAGCAGCGGCGTCTGAAGTCCGCCCAGACCTCGAGATTGTCGGTCGTCACTTTGAAGGACATCCTGCTTTCGTCGCCGCCGACATCCTTGGCCCGCTGGCTCGAGATTGCGAGATTGTCGGTTTTATTGCCAATTGTAAACATTTGCACGATCCAGCCAGGGTCGTACTCGTGGAAGGTGCCGTAGATATCGACCTTCGAGTCCCCGATGAAACGGAGGCGCCAACGTCCACCAGGTCTGGGGTCCCAGAACATGATCCTGACCTGCGTCTCAGGCGGCGAAATCCATTGCACGTACAGCTCAGGATCCGTTCGGATACGGTGCAGCTGCCTTAGGGGGAACGGGAATTCTCGGACAACTACGAATTCTCCCGGGGCCGGGTTAGCTGTCCTTATGATCTCTCCGGTGATATCGTTGTTCTTGGATCTGAGGCGAGAGTTGTAAAATTCCTCGATCCACTGGGCCGCTGGGCCGAGCGCATCCTCTTCGAGACGTACCGGGCTGCGGTGGCCACCTCCAGGGCGGCGGATCAAGCCGGCTTCCTGAAGCACCTTGAGGTGCCTGGAGACCGCCTGGAGGCTTATCCCATACGGCTTGGCGAGCTCACCGACTGTGGCGTCATTTTCGACAAGTCGCTCGACCATGTTACGACGGGTCGCGTCTGCAAGAGCCGCGAAAATTTTGGAATATTCAGTCATAATCGTACCCAATCAACAACATTATCAAAATTTCTCAATCAAGATCAATCGGGCGTCTCGGCCTGCGAATAATACATATTCAGATGTAACTGGCCAGAGGTGCCGCTTGATTGACAGTGACGGATGGTTGCGCGGCGGCGGTGAGGGCTGGGCTGTTTTCGGGCAGCGACGGGCGGCCCGTGGTGAGACGAGCGAGGGCGTCGAGCGCGCCGAGGCCGTTCTTGCGGGCTGTCGAAGATAGCTGTGCAGAGCACAGAAGTGGCGGATCCCAGCGAGCGAGCGCAGACGGCCAGAGATCTTCTGTCTCAGTTTTGACCATGCGAATTATCCGGGCGGCCTCAAGAGGTCGGTGCATCGACAGCTATAGATGTTAGCATATCATCGAGGCAACTGGCGGTGGTTTGTTGTGATGGGCAGTTCGTGATCTGTGATCTACGGGGGTAGGTAGAGGCAGAGCTGGTGTCCGGCGGCGAGCGTGTCGATCAGTTCGCGGGGTGTGGGGCATCGGGGCGGTGTGCCAGGACGGACCGGGTGCGGGCTGTCGCCGGCTGGGCTGGGTGCGGGCGGCTTGGCGGGGGTGTCGTGCCAGCACAGGCTGAACGCGCAGTTCACCAGGGTCCAGTGGCGGGCGATCGCGGTGGCGGAGCGGACCTGGAAGTCGGCCCAGCCCAGTTCGTGTTTGACCTGCTTGTAGTCCGGTTCGACCCAGCCGCGGGCGGCCCGCGGTGAGACGAGCCGCCCTACGACGAGTCCTCGGCCCCCGCGCCGTTTACTCTTGGAGTTCGGCGGCTCTGCGCAGGAGTTGCTGGGGGGTGCGTCTTTTTGAGAGGTTGGTGATTCCGGGTCATTCCGGTCGTGCAGGGTGGAGTCCGAGGTCGGGGATGCTGGCGGGGTCGTAGCGGGCGAGGTGGTGCTCGGTGAGGTAGCGCTGCTTGTAGTAGGTCAGGTAGGTGTTGAGGTCGCCGTTGATGACGACGGCGCGGAGCTTGAGGATGTCCTCGGCGCCGTCGGGGGACCAGCGGGCGCCGGTCAGGCCGAACCGGTCTTCGATGATGTGGCGGCAGGCGCCCTCGATGAGGCCGGTGGCGATCGGCCAGCCGTTGGCGAGGGCTTGGTCGTAGCGCATGTGCTGGTGGTTGTCGGTCAGGTAGGTCACGGCCCGGTCGACGTCGGCGAGGTCCTGGTCGCGGGTGCGCGGGTTGTTCCGCCGCTTCGCGGCGAGCGAGGCGAGGGTGGCGGCGACCGGCTTGGCGCGGCCGTGCAGGAGGCGCAGTAGTTGCCCGTCGCCCCAGTCGCTGACCTCGGTGGGGGTCTTCCCGCGGTTGAGCTGGACGGGCGGCCTTGCGGACGTATTCGGCGGCGTGGATGTAGTCGATGATGACCGGGACGGTCAGGCCGCGGGTGCGCGCGTGCTCGCCGATGGCGGTGATCTGCTGCCTGTTGCCGTCGACGAGGAAGATCCGCTGGTGCAGGTGCAGGGGGTCGCGCCAGTCGGCCTCGTCGAACGCCCGGCCGATCACGGCGGGGATGTCGTCGGTGATCGACGCGGAGACCCACGTGTCGCGCGCGGTGGGTCCGGGGCGTTCAGCGCGGCGGGCGGGTGGGGCGGCGATGTCCTCGGGTTGGCGGACGGCGGGAGTGAAGGTCGTGACGGCGACGATCTCGGCCATCTTCTTGATCCCGGGATGGGTGGCGTCGCTCCTGGCGGTGGTGCGGTGCTCGGGGCGCAGCGCGATGCCCTTGCCGTCGGCCTGCGTCATCAGCACGTCGCCGGCGGCGAGGTCGCCCGCGGTGGCGGCACGCAGGTCGTAGAAGTCGCTGACCCAGCGGGCCAGGTCGTGGGCGAGCTGGGCGAGTTGGGCGCGCCCGATGGTGACCCCGGTCCTCGCGGTGATGACCTGCTGGGCCTGCCCGTAGCCGCTGGTCCCGAGGTGGAAGGCCGCCAGGGCGCGGATCCCCAGCGAGTAGGCGTCGTCGGCGAGCGCCCAGCGGGCGTCGGCCGGGTAGAGGTTCGCCTCGCGCCGGTTGCGGTAGGCGAGCCGGGACGCCCGGACCGGGCCGAAGACGCTGATCACGCCCCGGTCGTGGCTCTTCTCGACGCCGCCGTGGCGGATCCCGGCCGCGGACACCAGGTGGCTGACGCGCTGTTCGCGGGCGGCGTCGAGGGCGAACGTGGTCTCCAGCAGCGTGCGCAGCAGTTCGCGGCCGTCCGTCTCGAGCGTCTTCTCCCGGTCGCCGTGATCCAGGGCGGCGGCGCCGTCGACCGCCCAGCCGATCAGCGAGGAGCACCGCTCGATCGGACCCGCGAGCAGAGCGGCGGTCTCGGGGTCCAGCGGGACCCTGCCGCCGTCCTCACCGACGCGCTCCACCGTCACCGCAACCGCCACCGCAGGGCCTCCGTGACCTGTCTGGGACAAGGGCACCAACGTCGCCCATGATCCCGCGAACTGGACGGCAGTCGACGATCCCGGCGACGAAGTCCCTCCCCGCCGGTGCTTCCCTCGGTCGGTCAACCAGCCGCTGACCAGCGACGATCACACCTGGTAGTGCCTGAAACATCCGTAAAGGTCCGGACTCGCCGATGGCAGGATGTCTTGACTCCAATCAGACACAAATGACGCTTTCAGAAAAGACGCACCCGTTGCTGGGCGACGTCCCGATGCTCCGCGCCACTGTCCTCGGCGATGACCGCGACCGCCAAGGCCGCGAAGCGCAGCATGCCGACCCGGGGTCCGGGCGGATCCGGTATCTGTCGGACACACACCGCTGATCAACTTACGCTATAGGGCTTTTTCGGGCAGGCTTGCAGCTCTGCCGAAGACGGTCTCCAGCGCGGTCTCCAGCGCGGTCTCCAGCGCGGTCAGCGCCTCCTTTTCCCGGACAGCTATTAATTTCTCCGGGTTAGCTACCCCTGTGAGATTTCCGGCGATATCGTCGTCCTTGAATCTGAGGCGAGAGCTGTAAAATTCCTGGATCCATCGGGCCGCTGGGCCGAGCGCATCCTCTTCGAGACGCACCGGGCTGCGGTGGCAACCTCCAGGACGGCGGATCAAGCCGGCTTCCTGAAGCACCTTGAGGTGCCTGGAGACCGCCTGGAGACTTATCTCATACGGCTCGGCAAGCTCACCTACTGTGGCGTCATTTTTGACAAGTCGCTCGACCATGTTGCGACGGGTCGCGTCTGCAAGGGCCGCGAAAATTCTAGAAAATTCATCCATCTATCGCTCATCCTATCGCTTATCCAATTAATAATATTATCCGAATTTCTCAATCAAGATAAATTATCGATGAAGTCCCGGCCCGCGATAATACATAATTCGGATTATCCGGGCGGTCTCAAGGAGTCGATGCGTCAGCATCTATATGTTAGTGGCAGATCATTGAGGGCGGAATCAAGTGGTCATGGCGACGTATAAGAGCGTGTCTCGTGTGGGTGCGCGGGGTGCATCTCTGATCATGGATGTAATGGAGAACAGCCTCGCGGTGCGACTGGTCCCGGACGATCTATGGGAGCTGGTGGAAGCATTGCTGCCCTCGGTTCGAGACGCGTCGGCAGGGCGGTGGGACCGCACCGATCGGTTGGGACCGCCCCGCTCTGAACGCGTTCGATCTCACGTTCGACGGCCACCGGGCCCCGGCGCGCCGTCACCTCACCTCATTTTCGGGGTCAGCGCCCACGGGCTTTGATGCCTCGATGGCCTCGATGACCCGCGGGCGCAATTCGGCGGGGGGGATGACGGCGTCGACGGAGCCGACCTCGACCGCGCGTTGGATAGTGTGCCGGCGGTCGAACTCCGTGGCTATCTCGCGATGCTTCTCCGCGTGGACCGAGACGCGGAGCTCGTCGAGCTCCGCGGTTAGCGCGGTGTGGTCGGCGCCGGTGGCAGCCGCGACGCGGGCCTCCAGGCCGCGCACCCGCGGGTCGGCCGCGGTGCGGGCGTCGACTTCGCGGGCGAATACCACCGCGGCGGCGGGAGCGCCGCCGAGAACCGAGGCGAACGAGCCCTCCAGCGCCAGCACGGTCATGTTCGGGTTCAGCGCCTTCGAGAACACCACGAACGCGCCACCGTGGTACCGCGAGATCACGCAGAATACAATGGGCCCGCGGAAGTTCACGATCGCGCGGCCGATCTCGGCGCCGTACTCCAGCTGCAGCTTGCGCATCGACTCCGGCGAGCCGTCGAAGCCCGACAGGTTCGCCAGCACCACCAGCGGCCGGTTCCCGCTTGCCGCGTTGATCGCCCGTGCGACCTTCTTCGAGGACTGCGGGAACAGCGTGCCCGGAGTATAGATTTCCGGGCCGTCGGTGGGCGGGAAACCGTGCCGCGGCACAGCGCGCGACTCGATGCCGATCAGGCATACCGGTATGCCGCCGAGGTGTACGTCCCACACCACCGCGGTCTCCGCGCTCTCCATGTGCTTCCAGCGTTCCAGCACCGGGTGGTCCTGGTCGGACAGCGCCTCCATCACAGGGCGGATGCCGAAGGGCTTCTTGCGGTCCGGGTTGGCCTCGGCGGAGAAGATCTCACCGACGGAGGTGAAGTCGCTGCCAGCCACCGAGTGAGGGTAGTCGGAGATGTCGCGGTCGACGGGGTCGTTCGTCTCCGCTCGCCGCGGACCATCCTCGCCGGGGGCGACATATGTGTGGTTGTAGTATGCCATCAGCATGTCCACGGCGGCGGTCAGGTTCGGCGCCCAATACTGCCCCTGCCCGTTCGGGCCCATCACTCGGTCGTAGCCGCCAATGCCGAAGTTGTCCTCGGCCGACACGCCGCCGGAGACATCCACTGCCTGCTTGCCGGTGAGCACCATCGTCGAGTCCGGGATCATCACCAGGATGCCCTTGGTGTGCATGAGCATCGTCGCCTCGGCGTTCCAGTACGGCTGCGCACCGACGGTGATGCCCGTGACCACGATGTTGATCTCGCCGCCGGCCTGGGTGAACTCGACGATCTGCTTGAGTGCCGCGCCCACCCAGTCCATGTTCTCCGTGCCCGATTCCATGGAGATCCGGGCACCGGAGGACAGCGCGTACCATTCCAGCGGCAACCGCCTCCGCTCGGCCAGGTTCAGTGCGGCGATCACGCGGCGGCACTCCGGCTCTGACAGTGCGCCGAGCGACTTCGTCGGGTCGCTGAGCAGTACGACCCTGGTGACACCCTGCGGGTGCAGCCTGGTCGGGGTGGTGGCCACACCCACGACGATCGCCGCGGTGTTGTGCCCCTTCGGCCGGTCGACCGGCACCAGCGCGCAGTTGTCGTCGAGGTCGTACTCGACGAAGTCGCCGAGCAGGTCGGTCAGTTCATACGGGTGCATCATCTTGCGGTTGCTCGCGCGTAGCACCTTGAGCCGGTAATCGTCGATCGGCTCGACCGGCTCGACCGAAGGCTCGCCAACGGTCAGCTCGGCGCCCGTGGTCTTGAAGGAGACACACACGGCGATCTCAGACAGCTCGCCGGTCTGCGGGCTGCGCTGCTGGGCGATGAACAGGATCTCCTCTAGCTCGGCGTCCGCGGTCATCAGCAGCACACGCTCAGCGATCATCTCCAGCTCGGTGCGGGTGATGTCGCTCGGCGGCCAGACGTAGACCACGATCCGGTTGGTGTTGAAACGCTTGTCCGACGGTCGCCGCGACCGCGCGCGGCGGATCGAGTCGACGCAGGCGGCCACGGCGTCCTCGGCCGCTGGCAACGCGACCAGCTGGCCATCATGATCGTGCTCCCTAAACAGGTCGCGTACCTGGATGAACGCGACAAAGCGGTTATCCGACGGATTCTCCCGCGCCACGCACTGGTAGAGGTACACATCCTCGTCTGACGACGGCAACCGGGTGAGGTCGAATTTGCTCAGCCGCTCCAGCTGCATCCGCTGCGCGATGCACGGGTGCAGGCCGCGGATCAGCCGTTCCTCGGCCATCCCGGCGTCCGACGGCCGGAACGTGAAGTGGTGGGTCATCGTGCGGCTGCCTCCGGGGTGATGGTGATGGTGAGCCGACGCACCTGGGGCGGCAGCGGGTGCGCGCTGGCGGCCTCGCCCAGCGCGGCCGCCATCACGTCGGAGTCCGCCGGCTGGTTCTCCCAGGACAGGTAGATGTCAGCATCGACGGAGCGCTCGCCGCCTGCCAGCTCCGCAAGCCCACCCAGCGCCGCGTCCAGCGCGTCGAAGCCAACTGCGCAGGAGACGAGCCTGGAGCCCGCGCGCTCGGCCACCCAGAACCGGTAGCCGGCGTACTCGGTGGCGCGGATGTGGGTGAGGTCCTTGTTGCCGTAGTACCGGCGGGTCAGCACTTCCAGTATGACCGTGTTATCCCGGTCGCCGCGCAGCAGCCGCTGGCCCAGCAGCGGCACCAGCGGCTCGGTGCTGCGCACCATCTCGGCGATGCGCTCGGTGCGATCCGGCGCGTCCGGGTAGGCGTCCAGGTGGAGCAGGTGCTCGAAGATACGGATGCGCTCCTGGGCACGGCGCAGCAACTGCTGATGCTGGAACCAGGCGAACATCACGTCGAGCGCGAGGTCGGCAACCACGGGGAAGTGGCCCTTCGTGGCGGCCACCAGCCGCTCCAGCGCCAGACGCACCGGTTTGTGCACGGACTTGTCCGGCGGCGGCTCCCACCGCCACGATTCCAGCAGCGCTGCAACTACCTTGGCGGCCACCTTGGCGGTGGCGGGCTGCCGGGCGAGGAAGATCCGGAACACCGCGGCCTCGAGCTCGGGGGAGCGTTTCAGGTCGGTGACGTCGTAATGCCCGAGCGCCTTGGCCAGTTTGGCCTGGAACGCCTCCGGTAGCCCGGCCCGCTCGACGTCGAGGCTGCGCAGGTAGGTGTGGAAGTGCTCGTGAGGGTTGCGCAGGTGGCCCTCATCGCCGACGTCCATGCGGGCAGGCCGGTTCCGGCTCAGCTCGGCCAGGTCGGCGAATATTTCGATGATCTCTAGCTCCTTGGCCAGCGGCTGGTGGCCCTCCTCGGTGGCCGCCCGACGCGCGGCGAGGTAGTCGTGGAGCACCTGGCGCTCATCGTGCAGGTCGAAGCCCAGCAGCAAAGCGCGCAGATCCTCCAGGCCGCGCGCGGTGCGCTCACGCGCCGGGACCTCCTCGGGCGCGGTCGGCAGGTCCAGCCCGGCCGCCGCGGCGGCCGGGCTGTCCTCGACCTCGGCGCCGGCGATCGGCTCCAGCCGCAGCAGCGGCGCACCCGCCTCTACCTGGCTGCCCACGGAGACGAAGTATTCCCTCACCCGCGCCTTGAACGGCGCCTGCAGCACCGTCTCCATTTTCATGCTCTCCAGCACCAGGATTTGTGCGCCCGCCTCGATCTCGGCGCCAACCTCCAGCGGCGTGGCGATAACCATGGCAGGCATGGGCGAGCGGACGACGTCGCCCTCGTCGCGGCTGACCCGGTGGGTGACGCCGTCCACCTCGATCAGGTGGACGGGCCCGTGGATGTCGGCGAGTAGCCGGTACCGGGCACCGTTGACGACGATCTGCCCGGTGTGCCGATCGAAGCGGTCAATCTTGACGTCAGCGGTGCGGACGTCGGCGCCCGCTTCGAGGCTGACGTGGAACCGGCACGGGCCCCGCCGCGCCACGCGCGCCCGGTAGCCGACGTCGCGCAACTTGAGGTCCAGCGGCCGAGCGCTGTCGTGCTGCACCTGCGGGCGTCCGCCGAACGCCGTCAACAGCAGCCGCTGCCGCTCGACGTGCTCCTTCTCCTCGTACGCGTCGATGGCCGCTGCCACCAGGGCCACGGCGGAGTGCCGGTGCGAGACAAGCCCGTCCCCGACGCGGTCGATCCAGCCGGTGTCCGCGCTGGCGTCGATCAGCTCGGGCCGGTTGAGCAGGTCCAGCAGGAAGCTCTTGTTCGTGACACCACCCTTGATGATCACTTTGGTCTCCTGAATCGCCCGGCGCAGCCGGCCCAGCGCCCCGTCGCGATCGCGGCCGTAGGCGATGATCTTCACGATCATCGAGTCGAAGTCGGCCGGGATGGTGTCGCCCTCGCTGAAGCCAGTGTCGACGCGGATGCCGGGTCCGGCTGGCAGCTCCAGCCGCGTGATGTGGCCCGGGCACGGCATGAAGTCGCGGTCGGGGTCCTCCGCGTTGAGCCGGGCCTCGACGGCGTGTCCGCGCTCGACCGGCCGCACGCCCTGCAGCCGGCCGGCCGAGGCCACGTGTAGTTGGGCCTTGACCAGGTCGAACCCGGTTGTGGCCTCGGTGATCGGGTGCTCGACCTGCAGGCGGGTGTTGACCTCGAGAAACGTGACCTGCTTGTCGCCGGGATGGTAGAGGAACTCGACGGTCGCCGCGCCCCGGTAGCCGACCGCGACGATCAGCCGCTCGGCCGCGGCCTTGAGGTTGGCCGCCTGCTCCGGGCTGAGCACCGGCGAGGCCGACTCCTCGATTACCTTCTGGTTGCGCCGCTGCACCGAGCAGTCACGGACGCCGAGCGCCCACGCGGTGCCCTGGCCGTCGGCAATCACCTGGACCTCGACGTGCCGGGCCCCAGTAATTAGGCGCTCCAGGAACATGACATCGATGCCGAACGCCCGCGCGGCCTCTTGCCTGGTGCGCTCGAAGGCGTTGACAAGCTCGGACTCGTCCCTGATCACACGGATGCCCCGACCGCCGCCGCCCGCGGCCGCCTTGAGCATAAGCGGATAACCGATCTTGGCAGCCGCTGCCAGGGCGGCGTCCAGGCTCTCGACCGGACCGCGGCTCCACGGCGCGACCGGCACGCCGACCTCCTCGGCGATCCGCTTCGCGCCGATCTTGTCGCCGAGCTTACGCATGGCCTCGGAACTAGGCCCGATGAAGGTGACCCCGAGCCTCTCGCAAAGCTCTTCGAACGCCGGGTCCTCCGCGACGAAGCCCCAGCCGACCCACGCGGCGTCGGCCCCAGTCTCCACCAGCGCGCGCTCTAGGACCCTCAGATCGAGATAGGGACGCGCGGCGGCCGGGCCAAGACAGTAGGCCCTGTCGGCCTCGCGCACGAACGTCGCGGTGCGGTCGACGTCGGTGTACAGGGCGACGGTCTCGATCGCTGTCGCGGTCTCGGCGACTATCTCCCGAACGGCTCGGATGAGGCGCATCGCGGCCTCACCACGGTTGACGATGGCGACGCAGCGGAACACGGCTGAGTCCTTCCTGCTCAAGACACATCATTCGGCTGGCGGGTGGCCGGTTCGTCCTCGCGACTGGTGACTGACCGGAATGTGGGGATGGCGCCCGGCCGGTCGCGATGACCGCGCCGGGATCGGCGACTGCTTGATATCGGGCCTACGCCCAGCGCAAGGCGACTCCACCCCACGTCGCGCCGCCGCCGAAAGCCACGATAAGGAGCAGGGAGTCCCGCTGGAGCCGACTGGCCCGTACAGCGTCATCCAGTGTGATCGGCACGGAAGCGGCACCGGTGTTGCCGTACTTGCCGACGGTGAGATGCAACATTCCCGAGGCGAGCCCCAGGTTCTCAGCCAGGTCGGCCAGCATCACGCCGTTCGCCTGATGAGACACGATGAGATCAACGTCGGGCAGCGTTATACCCACAGTCGTGCACAGTTCCGTCACGACTGCTGCCAACTTCTCGGTTGCCAGGCGACGAACCTCCCGGCCGTTCATCATGAAGTAGTGCTGATGTTTCTCGATGCTGAGATGGCTCGGAGGTATTCGACTGCCTCCGCCTGGGATCTGGATCAAGTCCTTGTTGCGCCCGTCCGAGTACAGGGTGCTCGCCAACAGGCCTTGTCCGTCAGGTACCTTGCCGAGGACGACCGCGCCAGCACCGTCTCCGAAAAGAGTCGAGGTGCGGTAGTCGGTGTAGTCAAGAATGCGCGAATAGGTGTCGGCGCCAATAACCAAGGCGGTGGAGTAATCCGGGTCCGCGGCAAGTAGGGAGTCGGCGCACTTCAGCGCGTAGATGAAGCCGGTGCAGACCGCTTGAATATCGAAGGCGAACGCTCGAGTGGCGCCGATGGATGCTTGAACGTGGCATGCGGTGGCGGGCATGGGCTGGTCGGGTGTGGATGTGGCAAGCACGATCAGATCGATGTCCCGGGCCTGCATGCCTGCCGCGGCGAGCGCCTGTCGTGCGGCGTGGGCAGCCAGATCCGAGGTGGCCTCGTGCGGTGCTGCCACACGGCGTTCGCGGATGCCGGTCTTCTCGAAGATCTTGCCACGGTCGAGACCGAGGCGATCTTCCATTTCTTCACTCGTCAAAATTTTTTCTGGGACGTATGACCCGGTTCCCAGAATGGCTGTGTTCACGATTAATCCTTTCAGGGGTCGAGGCTACAGCAGTTCGGCGATATACTCACTGAATTCTGCGATTGTGGGATGCTCCCGGATTGCGGCGAGCGAGATGGAGACCTTGAATATTTGCTGGATTCGTCCGCGGAATTCCACGGCGCGTAGGGAGTTCAGACCGAGTTCCGAAAAGGCGGCACTAGGGCTCAGTCGACGCGCTCGCAAGCTGAGGATCTCACGCAAGATTTCAATGATCATCTTTCTGATGATCTTGAGGCGTTCATCTCTGGTAGCCTGTGAAATCTCGGCGCTGATGTCGGCGTCCGTCCCAGTGTCCGGACGTTGCTCGGTCGGCTCTGTATGCGCTGACCGGGCCGAGTCGGTCGGGGGCGCCAGGTTCCTGAGTAGCTTGATCAGATAGGTGCGTCTGTCCCACGTCGTAGGCGGCACGTCCGCGATGGCTCCATCGCCGTGCCACCGCCGCCAATTCATGTCGAGCCCGGCGCAATGAAGCGCTGCGATGCTCGTTCGTAGGGCTGTGGCCTGATCGTGCCTGTTATCGGTAGTCGGTACAACCGTGGCCTCCGGCGCCCCGGCCGCCTGGAGGGTCAGAATAAGCGGGTGGATTGCCACCGGATGTGGAGAGATCTCCTGGAAAAGCTGGTGTCCGTCGTTGACGATGGCGGTCGTGGCATCCACCGCCCGAACCGGGCAGCGCATGTTCTCACCCCAGTAGGCAGCATCGAATGTGGGTGTCTGCCGCGGATCAGGCAGAACCGTGGTATAGAAACGGATCGTCGGCTGCCTAGGCCGTATATCGCTGAGCTCAGCGGTCAACGCGTCGGCGACTGGATGGATCAGGGGACAGTGCGAGGCGACATCGACATTGATCATATGCGCGGGAACGTCGCGGGATGTCCAGCTTTCGACCAGGCGTTCGACTTCGACTCGAGTACCGCCGATCACGGTGGACCGGGGTGCGGCGAAGAACGCGACAGCCACGTCGGGAAGATGGTCGATCTCTGCCTGGACCGTGGCCGCATCCAGTTCGACGACCGCCATCGCCGCAACGCGGGCTTCGGCGATGGGAACGCACAGCCGAGACCGACGGCAGATGACGCGGATGCCGTCTTCCACGGTCAACGCCTCCGCGATCACGGCGGCGGCGATTTCACCCATGGAGTGTCCTACTACGGCGGCGGGGTGGATGCCGTGGGATTGCAGGGTGCGCGCCAGAGCGACCTGTACCACGAAAATCAAGGGCTGTACCTGGTCGATTCGGGTCACCTCGTCACCGGCCCGCAGCACCTCCTCCGGCGAGAAACCCGACTCGGCGCGAATCAGGGGGTCGAGCGCCGCGATCGTGTCGGCAAACACGGGTTCGGTGGCGAACAGGTCTCGCCCCATACCGGGCCACTGCGAGCCGTGGCCGCTGAACACCCACACCGGTCCCGTTGCGTGCTCGGCGTGGACATAATCGTTGACCATGCCTTCAGGACGGGGGTGTGTCCCGTCGGCATATGCGCGTAGGCGGTTGACGAGATCGTCCCGGGAGCGAGCGACGACCGCCAGTCTCTCGGGGCCGTGCGAGCGGCGTACCGCGAGCGTGTGCGCGATATCTTTCAAGGGTGTCGTCGCGCCGGAGCGGATGAGCCAGTCGGCGAGCCTGATCGCGGAATGCTGCAGCGCAGTTTCTGATCCTTCCGACAGCAGGAACGTGAGAACGGAATCGTCGCTGCTGCTGGACGACCTCGGCGCGACCGGGGAGCTGGAATCCGGCGGTTCCTCCACGATGGCATGCGCGTTGGTCCCGCCCACACCGTAGGAGGACACGGCCGCGAGGCGCGGACCACCGGTGACTGGCCATGGTGTCGTTACGGTCGGAACGAACAACCTGGTGCCGGACGGGTTGATAGCGGGGTTCCACCGTCGGAAATGCAGGGACGCCGGGACCTCACCGTGGTACACCGCCAATATGGCTTTGAGTAGCCCCACCATGCCCGCGGCGGGTTCGGCGTGGCCGAAGTTCGTCTTAGCCGAACCCAATGCACACCGGCCTCGTCCCCGTCCGTAGACGGCGGCCAGCGAACGGAACTCGATCGGGTCGCCAACGATGGTTCCGGTGCCGTGCGCTTCGATCATTCCAATTTCTTCCGGGTCGACATCGGCAATACTCAGGGCGGTACGGAACACCTCTTCCTGAGCTTGCTCGGAAGGAACGGTGAACGGGGACGTCTTCCCGTCATGATTGACCGCCACCCCCCGTAGCACGGCGAGCACGCGGTCCTGGTCACGCATCGCGTCGTCGAGACGTTTAAGTACGAGGACCACGCAGCCCTCGGCCCGAACGTAGCCGTCCGCTCGTTCGTCAAAGCTGAAGCATCGCCCGGTGGGAGATAGCACTCCCAACTCGTTATAGGCCAGGAACGTTCGGGGGCTGAGTAGCAGGTTGACCGCGCCAGTGATCGCGAGGTCACACTCGTCCTGCCGAAGGCTGTTACATGCCAGGTACACGGTGGCCAACCCTGTCGAACACGACGTGTCCACGGTCATGCTGGGACCGCGCAAACCGAAGACGTGCGATATCCGACCGGATGCCGGTCCGGCCTGGTTACCGGGCACAAAGTAGGGGCCCCCGCCGCTCGGGAGCTGATGTGCGTGGAGCATATGGTCCAAGTTGGACATGCCGACGAACACAGCAGTGCTGCTCCCTACCAGGTCATCGGTTGGCAATCCAGCGTGCTCGAACCCCTCCTGCACGACCTCCAGCAACAGCCGATGTTGAGGATCGATCAACTCTGCCTCGGTCGGGTCGATACCGAAGGCCTCTGGATCGAAGGCGCCGACGTCCTCCGACAAAAACCCGCCACGCCACAGCACGTTCCGATCGGTCTCTGCCTGCGATGCTTCCCGCGACGCCTCACTCCATCGCTCTGATGGCACATCGGTGACCGCATCACGACCGTCGCGGAGGAAATCCCACAGCGACGCCGCGGAACCAACGCCGCCAGGAAGGCGGCACCCGATCCCAATCACCGCAACCGCGCTGGAGGTGTTTCCCCCAGCATCCCGCGTCCGTTCACCCGAACCCTTACTCGGATCCGCGCGGATGGTCTGATCCGCCTTCTTGACCGGAGCGTCGTTGGCGGAGTCGTCGGTTGTAGTGACCGTGATGTCACTGTTGGTCAGCTGTTCGACCAGGACGGGCCGGATCGGGTCCGCAAGATCCGGGGAGACCCGGGGCAGTCGATCGTCGCTCTTCCTCTGCTTCGACACGAGGACGCTCCTCAGCGACTCAGTTGAGATGATGAAGGAAGAGTACCCCAATCCGGTCGCTTATCAACCACTTGGTTAATATATATTCCACTTTGGTGTGGTTGTCGGCGGGGCGGACACGCCGGGCCTCGACCGGGCCCACGCAGGAGGAGGTGCCTGGTGTCCCGGTCCGGAGATCTGCGCTCTGATGAGATCTGTGATGAGGCCCCGTCAGATGATCCACAGCCGCCAGCGAAGTCGCGGCCCGTGACTACCCGTGAGGTTGTACGCCTCCAGACTCTCCATGAGGAGGCGGGGGTGAGGTGGAGGCGCTCCGCTCGCGCTCGCCAACATGTCGCTGCGGCTCACACGTACGTTCCTGGGGGCTCCTGCTGCTGTCCTTAACCCACGCGACGATCTGGGCCCGTGAGGTGAAACCGAGCTTGCCGAGAATGCGCTCGACGTGACCTTCCGCCGTGCGCTGGGCGATCACCAGGTAGCTCGCGATCTCCTTGTTGCTCAGACCGCGGGCGACGAGGTCCGCCACCTGACGCTCCCGAGGGGTCAGGGGCACCTCCGGCTCGCCGGCGGGAACGACGGGGTGGGCGACGGGAGTCCCGGTGCCCTGGGTAGCCGCGGCGACGGCCTCGTCCAGGTCGAGTTCCGCGCCCTGCGCTAGGGCGCGTTCGAGCTTCCGTTGATCCAGGACGCGTCGCAGGGACGCCTCGCATCGGTGGTGGAACGAGGCGAGCCCGAAGACGGCGATCGACGCCCCGGTCTCACGCCAGATCCGCCCGGCCGCGCCGAGCAGGACCGCGGACTCGTGGTGCCGACCGGCCGAGGCCATGACCCACGCCTGCTGCTCCAGCGCGACGGCGATGCCGACATGGTCGTGGAACGCGTATTTGAGGGAGATGGCCGCGGCATGGTGCTCCATCGCCTGCTCCAACTCGCCTAGCTGCCAGGCCGCCAGACCGAGGCCGCACAGAGCGAACGAGCGGAAGCAGCATTCGCCGAAGCGCTCGGTCAACGCCACGCATTCCGCGAAGACGGTCGCCGCCGCGTCCTGTTCCTCGCGGATTCCGTGGGCCAGCCCGAGATAGAGCAGTGATTGGGCGAGACCGAGCGGCTCGTCGAGGTCAGTGAACCGGCGGCGGGCGTCCTGACTGCGCTCCACCGCCGCCGACGTGTCCCCGCTGATGGCGGCGAGCCTGCCCTCGACGCAGGCGATGCGTGCGAGCACCCGCTGCTCGTGCAGCCTGGCGGCCAGATCGCGAGCCTCGGCCAGCAGCGACGCCGCCGCGGTGATGTCGCCCTGGAGGGACGCGGCGTGGGCGGCCGATTGCAGACCGATGGCCCGGATCCCGTCCGGCTCCGTGGCCTTGCTCAGCCCCCGATCAAACCAGAAGCGCGCCTCGCTGAGTAGCCCGATGGCGGCCCAGTATTGCCACAAGGCCACCATGATGGACAGAGCGGTCTCCGCCAGGCCCGGTGTGGTGAGGCAGAGGTCCAGCGCAACCCGTAGGTTCGCTTGCTCGTTCCGGATCCGCCGGATCCAGTCCAGTTGGGCCGGGCTGCACCACTGAGCGTCGGCGAGGGCCGCCATCCGGCGGTAGTAGGCGAGATGCCGACGGCGCACGTCCTGTTCCCGACCGGACTCGCGCAGGCGGTCCTGGCCGTACTGGTGAATGGTGTCCAGCATCCGGAACCGGACCATCCCCTCGTCGTCGTCACGGACCAGAATCGACTTGTCAACCAGCCCGCTCAGCACGTCCAGCACGACTGCCGGCGGGTACCTGGCGCCCTCCACCTGCTCAGCCGCCTCCAAGGTGAACCCGTCGGCGAACACCGACAGGCACGCCCACATCTGCTGCTCCTCGGGATTGCACAGGCCGAAGCTCCAGTCGATCAGCGCGCGCAGGGTCTGCTGGCGGCGGGGTCCGGCCCTGTTGCCTCGCGTCAACAGGGCGTAGCGGTTGTCGAGCCGATCGAGGATCTGCTCCAGGGACAGCGTCCGGAGCCGAGCAGCCGCCAGTTCGATCGCCAGCGGGATGCCATCCAGGCGATGGCACAGCGACGCGACGGTCCGCCAGTTGCCCTCGTCGAGGCTGAATTCCCCCAGTACCGCCGCCGCGCGCTCCGCCAGCAGGCTCACCGCCTCGTACTGGATGAGCCCGCCAGCCAACGCGGACTGGTCCGCGCCCGGGGCCGGCACCGGGGGTACTCTCAGCGGGGGCACCTTCAGCAC
The DNA here is from genome assembly GCF_000685765.2 of Frankia sp. BMG5.23. Lineage (NCBI taxonomy): Bacteria > Bacillati > Actinomycetota > Actinomycetes > Frankiales > Frankiaceae > Frankia > Frankia sp. BMG5.23. The sequence goes on along the minus strand of NZ_JDWE01000033.1, from coordinate 8,038 downwards.
CCGTTCCCCCGCCACCCCGAGCAGGTGGCGGCTGGTTGCGATGACCCGCAGGTCCGGGCCCGCGCGCAGCAGGGTGTTGACGAGCCGGGCACACGTGTCCACGAGGTGCTCGCAGTTGTCGAGCACGAGCAGGATCCTGCGCGGAGCAAGGTGCGCGGCGAGCGTCGCCGCGGTCCATCGCCCGGAGAGGAACTGCAGGTCCATCGCCTCGGCGACCGCGTCGACGACCAGTGACGGGTCGTCGAGGTCGGCCAACTCGGCGATCCAGACACCGTCGGGGAACGCGCGCTGCCGGTCCGCCGCGAGCCGAAGGGCGAGGCGGGTCTTCCCGACCCCCCCGGGCCCGGTCAGCGTGAGCAACCGGGCGCCGGCCAGCAACCGCAATGCCTCTGCCAGCTCCTGTCTGCGACCGACGAAGCTGGTTAGTTCCGCCGGCAGGTTCGACCTTCCACGTCCGGACACACACAACACCGTCCCGCTACCTGTGGGGGGACACAACTTGGTCGGATAAGTGGACAACTGGGACGGACAGGTGGACAACTGGGACAGACAGGTGGGCAGGCGAGCGGACAGGTAGTGAGACAGGTAGTTCTCCCGTCCCCGCACACCGGTCCGTCGCTCAGGCTGCACCCATGCCGAGGACGCAGACTGCACTGCCAGCAGCCTTGGGATGCCGGGGACCGGAGCCGACCGGCTGGAGCGGGTGTAGGCAGCCAGGGCAATGGCACATCCACAGGCCAATCAATTGTAATAGTCGGGTGTTGTACATCCGTGTTCCATGCAATGAGATGACGCCAGAGTTGGGGGAGACCCTGCGAAGCAGGGCAGTTAGGAAGATCGTTAACGTGGCGGCCGGATCTGGTTGCGGAGCTAGCCAACAAAGTCCCTTGGTATCGTCGACACCAGTCCTGTGCGCTTATGACGAAGTAAATTTATGCGAGACTAAGCACGCGAGACCAGATGCGAAAATCCAGCCGGTGGGCGAGGCCGACCGCGTTTCCCGGAAACTTCGACAAAGATCTGATTTGATGACCAACGAGAAAGCGCATTCACCGAAGGGCTTGCCGGTGATTCGGCAGACGACCTCCGAAACTGATGTCGTGGTAGTCGGTGCCGGCATCATAGGCCTGGCGAACGCCCTTCAGCTTGCCAAACGAGGCCTGCGAGTAACGCTGATCGACAACCTTCGCGACAAGAAACACAGCTACAAGGTTGGAGAGTCGTTCCTAGTCTTCACAAGTGCTTTTCTCCGCACTGTGGGCGAGCTGGATGAGTTCATCACCGAGGAATCATTCGCGAAACTCGGTGTATGGTTCTCCCACGGCACGGAGAACAGATCAGACTTCCACGACGCCACCGAGTGGGCCATCAACGCCGACCCGCATCCGCCGCATTATCTCTACGATCTTGCGCCCGACAAGAAGTGGTTCCGCTGCATGTTCCTCGACATGCAGATCGTCCGTCCCGAAGCGGAGGATTCGATGTGTGCGGCCGTCCGACGGCGTGCTGGAATCACTTTCGTCGACACCGCCCGAGTGAGCGACATACAGATCTCCCCGGGAGCGGACTGGCACCAGGTGGAATGGCTGGACGGCACAACCGGGCACAGCAACATCATCCGAACGCGCTGGGTCGTCGACTGTTCTGGACGCAACCGGTTGTTGGCCCGCGGCCGCGGACATGCCGCGGAGCGGCGGGAACTGACTGACGGATTTCAGACGACAGCGGTCTGGGGCCAGTTCGAGGGCGTGACCGACGGCCTGTTCGGTGACGAGTGGACGCATACCTTCCCTAACGGCCGCGATACGCAACGCGACCTGTACACCGTACATTTGTGGGGGGCCGGTTACTGGATCTGGGTCATCCGGCTCTCGAAGGAACGGATCAGCGTCGGCGCGACTTTCGACCAGCGGTCGGCGCCACCCGGCCGAACTCCGCAGGAGCAGTTCTGGAATCTCATCCGGCGGCACCCCGTCCTCGACAAGGTGATCGCACCGGAGTCACTCCTTGAGTTCCGGACCTACCGGAACGTCCAGCACTGGACCGACACGTTCGTCAGCCCGCAGCGCTATGCAATGGTAGGCGACGCGGGCAGCATCATCGACGCCTACTACAGCCAGGGAATCGCGCTGGCGTTGGTGACCAGTTGGCATCTCGCCAACATTGTCCAGGACGACGTCCGCTCCGGGAACCTGGACCGGGCGTATATCGAGCGGGTGAACCGAGCCACTCGCCAGGACTGGCACATGCTGCGCGCGATGGTCCGCGAAAAGTACACTGCCGCGATCGCGGATCCTCGCTTCTTCGTGTTGTCCCACGTGCTTGATATGATGGTGTTCTGGTCGGTGGGCAGCACCCGTTCAGCGCTCACCCGATGGCTCGTCGACACCGAGGGCGACACCACTCGGGAGACCCCGAAGAACCGCCGCGTCCGGCGGCGTCTGCAATCCACGCTATTCTACTCCCGGGCCCCGCTGTGGCGGTGGTTGCCGCCGGAAACCGTGCATTGGATACAGAGCCGGCTACAGGCCAACCTCGCGGCCCGCGCACGGTGGCGGCTGGATCACGGTGTCAAGCTACCAACGGTCCGTAGTGTCCAGAACGTCACCGCGCCGCTGCCTAAGCTGTGGTGGCTGGCGATCGGCGGGGACCGCGGACGAGATATTTCAGCTCATGACCTGGTGGAACCCGCGGAACTACGACCAGAGGGCACCGCGACCTGGTTGGACCGGTTGCCCGTGCCGGCCAACACCCGATTGCGATGGGTGATCCGGCTGCGGCCGTACGCCCTGCTCGCCGGATTCTCCGCTGCCTATCTGTGGGACGGGGCGGACACGGCGATCCGACGCCTGCGCCTGCTTGTACGCCGCCCCAGCGACAGCGCGACGGCCAGCGAACTCGCTAACCACGAGGCCTTGCTAAGGAAGAATGAATGAAAGCCGTTACCACTGGGCGACCGATCGCTTATCTACATTTGGACTCGCCGCACGCGGAGTACCCACAGATCGTTACCGCCCTGGCTGATTACGGTGTCACGGCAGTCGCGGTCCATCTCGACAACGTGCACACCGTCGACTGGACAGCGTTCGACGGCGTGAACCTACGAATGTGCCGCGGCTTCCACGAGCGGCCCGACTTTCTTGACAGGATCCGGAGACTGTATCTGGAGCTGGACGGGAAGATTCCAATTCTGAACTCGATGCGGGTGGCCGTCGGGACGCTCGACAAACGTCGGTACCTGTCAGAGCTCGAACAGGACGGCATCGCGGTGATCCCGACCCGGTGGGTTTCCCGGGGCGAGGACGTGACGATTGACACGCTCATGACCCAGACCGGATGGGACCATGTCGTCATCAAGCCAACCGTCTCGGCCGGCTCCTGGCGCACCTTCCGGGTCTCACGGAGCGGGCCGAGCACCTCAGCAACGCACTTCGTCCGGCACGGCCACGAAGCAACGTCGGCGACGGGCGTGGCACCACGCCGCGACACGGAACCCGAGACACTGCTCCGTGACTTGGTGTCCACCCATCACGTCTGTGTCCAGCCCTTTCTTTCATCGATCCTGGCTCACGGTGAACTCTCCTTCGTCTTCCTAGGCGGAAAGTTGAGCCACGCGGTCCGCAAAAGAGTCGCCCGGGACGGCGGCTGGTGGGCACACGAACGGTTCGGTGGCCGGAATGAAGTGATCCAGCCGACACCAGCCGAGCGTGAGTGGGCGTACTGTGTATATGAAGCACTAGAGAACCGATACGGACCGTTGATCTTCGGCCGGGTTGACGGCTTGCGGGACGAACACCGTGTGCTGCGGCTACTGGAATGTGAGCTCGTCATCCCCCGTCTGCTCCTGACCGAGGGCAACGCCTACGACACGTACGCAAAGACCATCGCGCGGGCGGTTGGCGGCTGACCCGATGACCTACCGAGAAACGCTCGCCGGCCCCGGGGAGTAACGGTTACGCACGCAGCGCATCGGATCTACCGGCGGTTTACCTCATCCTGCCACTCTCGCTCGTGCTCGGCGTCACCGTCGGTTTAGACGTCCGCCTGACCTTCCCAGGAGTAGTGATGGTCAACGCATCCGGTCCGGTAGCCGCGCTGTCGCCCCATGCGCTTCTCGTTTTCCTGCTCCAGATCGCTGTCCTGCTCGGGCTAGCTTATCTCCTCGGGCGGGCGGCAACGCGGCTGGGAATGCCGGCAGTGGTGGGTGAACTCCTCACCGGCGTGATCCTCGGGCCATCTCTGCTTGGCGCGCTCGCGCCTGGCTTCGCCGGCTGGCTGTTGCCCGCACGGGCCGACCAGTTCCATCTCCTCGACGCCGTCGGCCAGCTCGGCGTGATTCTGCTGGTCGGATTCATCGGCATAGAGATGGACATCCAGATGGTGCGGCGCCGGGGTCTGGCCGCCGCCCGGGTCGGCCTCGCCGGGCTGCTGGTTCCGGTGGGCCTCGGCGTCTCGGCGGGTCTACTGCTGCCTGACTCTCTCGTCGCGGACGGCGCCCATCGGCTGGTGTTCGCGGTGTTCCTCGGCGTAGCGCTCGGGGTCAGCGCGATCCCGGTAGCCGCGAAGATCCTCATCGACATGAACCTGTTGGACCGCAACGTCGGCCAGCTCACCCTGGCCGCGGCCGCAGTCGACGACGTGGCCGGGTGGTTCGCACTCTCCATAGTGTCGGCGATGGCGACCACGGGCGTGCGTGGCAGTGACATCGCCGTGCCGGTGGTCAGCGTGCTCGGCACCGTGCTGGCCGCCCTGGTGGTCGGTCCTCCGACGGTCCGACGGGCACTTCGATACGCCAGCACGGCGCGCGACGGCGGTGGCCACATCGTGGTCGTCACCGTACTGATCCTGGCCGCGGCGGCGGCCACGGAGGCACTGAAGCTTGAGGCGATCTTCGGCGCGTTCATCGCCGGCGTCGTCATCGGGTCCAGCCGGGGTTTCGCTCCCGACCGGGTCGCGCCGCTGCGGACGGTGGTGCTCACCGTGCTGGCGCCGATCTTCTTCGCCACCGCCGGGCTACGGGTCGATCTCGGCAAGCTCACCGACCTGTCGGTCCTCGCCGCCGGCCTGGTGGTCCTGCTGCTTGCCGTCGCGGGCAAGTTCGCCGGCGCCTACCTCGGAGCCCGGGCCAGCCGGCTTGGCCACTGGGAGGCCCTCGCGCTCGGCGCCGGGCTGAACGCCCGCGGGGTCATCGGTCTGGTCGTCGCCGGAGTGGGGCTGCGCCTCGGCGTGTTGAACACGGCGGCCTACACGGTGGTGGTCCTCGTGGCACTCATCACCACCATGATAACTCCGCCGATCCTGCACCTCACGATGCGACGGGTGGAGCACACCGCGGACGAGACACTACGGCGACTGGACCCCCCGGCGACACCGAAAGCGCACATTCCGGTGCCCGACGCTAGCGCCGGTATGGACGTCAAATAACCGCATCCTGCAAAAGGCTGTTTCGTAACTCGATCGGGTGTGGTGTAGGTGGGGTCGGGGTGTGCTCGACCCGCGCGACCCGACCGGCTCACTCCCGCTCGTCAGCCCGTCGGGAAGACCACGGACAGGCCAACGACTGCGTGGCAGATGAAGGATTTTGACCCTTCGGAGTCGCCCTGCCCCTACCAGCCCAGGAGTGCGAATCCCCTGGGCCACCCGACCCAAGAAGCTGTTTTGGAATTACCCTGGTCCCATATCCCGACCCGATAAAGCGGGCTGTCGACCGGTTGGCACGCCGAGCGCCGGAGTCCGATCCTCTGGCGCCCAGCATGCGTCCGAGGTTAGAGCAAGATCTAAAATAGGTTCTTAGAATTTTCCTCCGGGAGGGGTTGGGACCGCTGTCTGGGCTATGACCGCAACGTGGCTGGTGGCCCCGGCTGGCGCCGGCCGGGGTGTCGCACTTTGCGGACTCTCGATACTGGCCCGTGGTACGGGTACGGCGCCGCCGTTGTCCTGCTTGGAGTTCTGGCCGCAACCGCTGAGGAACAGAGTCGATGGGATGACGAGGGCGCCAAGCACCGTCACCATGGCTCGACGGCCACGGTGCCTCGGCGTCCGGGGCCATCGGGATTGGAAGGAATGTATGGTGTCCATAATGATTCAGTAGTCTACTGCCCTATGCGCAACTTTTCCACCTACCCGAGAGGCCGGGTTTTCCACCCGTCCGCGAGGTCAAAAAGATCCTGAAGCGTCCTTCCGGTGATCACATCAGTACCTTCGGCGGGTAAACCAGCCCGCCTCTTCCGAACCTTGCTGGTGCCATTGATGATCAGGTGTGAGCTCAATGGAAGTACTTTAAGAGCGTGTCTCACGCGGCGGTTCCCGGTAGATAAACGATCATGGATGTGATGGAGAGCGGCTTGCTCTACGTCCGGTCCCGGACGAGTTGTGGAAGCTGGTTGAACCGTTGCCACTCCGGTTCGAGGCAGGTCCGCAGGGCGTTGAACACCCCCGGCTGCTCGGCGAGGATCGGGCGGCCAGCGTCTGCTCGCCGACGTGGGAGCCGTCGATCGCGGCCCCGAGCGTCGCTCGCGACGCGTAGGTGGTCATGAGCGCGGCGCGCACAAGTAGGTGGGGCGGGTCGTCGGCGGTGCCCGACGGGCCGAACGCGGCCCGGCTCGCCGTCGTGTCCAGGCAGCGGGTCTGGGTGCCATCGTCCCGCACGCCGGCGGGTCACATACCGTTATCAACCTCCATTCTCAAACCCCTTCTGACCGACAATCTCAAACACCTTCTCAGATCTCTGCGAATTCGCGAACGGCCTGGATGAACTGGTTGAACTGGCTACGGTGCACGTCGTGTGATGCGTTGTGCAACTCGACGGTGGTGCAGCAGGCGGGCAGGATGCGGCGTGCGTGCGCCCATTCCTCGTCGGACCACAGTCCGCCCCGCAGCGGGTTGGCGCGGATGAGAAGGGTCCGAACAGTGAGCTGACCTAGGAGCGGGAGTAGCGAGCCCGTACAGGATCCATCGCGCACCAGGCTCTCGACGATGGCAGGGTCGGCGTACCGGAAACCCTCCAGCAGACTGTCCACATCATCGGGGTGCCAGCTGGGATGAACCATGGCGAGGATTTCCCGCAGTTCTATTTCGGGCAGTGCGATGGCCTTGATCAGATCGTTGATCTGTTCGCGCTGCAGCTTTGGTGACATCATCACCGGGGGGTCTTCAAGAACAAGACTCGACACCGTCGGGGGAAGCTGCTCCGACTCGGCACCGGTCGCGGTGACCAGGGCCACGGCGGCTCCCCACGAGTGGCCGACCAGCATCGGCTCCTCGACCCCCAGGGCGGTCAGGAAGGACACCACATCATCAGCGGCCTTGCGTAGGCCGTACGACCCGATGGGTGCTCGAACACTGGCACCATGTCCTCGCAGATCGAGCGCGAACACCTGGTACCTATCCCCCAGCGCGGGGCCGACACGAGACCAGCTTGCAGCCGATCCCGCGTTGGCATGCAGCAACACGACCCGCATTCGTTCATCTCGATCTTCACTCCAGACCCGATAGCTGAATCGGCCGGCAGGCAGATCAATGAATCGTGCGTGCCAGCCAAAATTGGCACGGCCAGCGTGTGCGCCCGTCATGGCAGGCTCTTTTCTTCGTCAGCGGTGGCCGCTATGGTGCTACGGTCGCACCAGCTGGCGATTCCGCGGGCCGGATCCGCTCCCACGTCAGGTACGGAAGCCGGATGCCAGAGCCGTCCCACTTCGCCGGACAACACAGCGTCAACACATTCTCTCTCAACGCGAAATTGCGAACCTGGTTCCCTCCAATCCATTCGGGAACAGACGCCACCTGCACATGATGGATGACTTGATCATCCTCTAGGCAATAGGTTCCGCAGTATCCGATGTAGGGATGGTTCATGGCGATCGATTCGGCGTCGACCTGCGAGCTATTCATGAATTCGGAGACGGATGCGCTTGAGGTGCGACGCTGAGGGTCGCGCAGGTGTGCGGACATGTGGCCGTCGGCCGCGTAGATCACTAGACCGCTCGGTTGGGTGCCCATGGGCATGCTGAGAATTATTCCATTGCGGTCAGTAACGATG
>NZ_JDWE01000032.1:0-57781 GCF_000685765.2 Frankia sp. BMG5.23 | reverse complement strand
TGCGCCACAGCCGGCGGGAAAGCACCCGCCGGCCCCGCCCTCGAACCCTTCCTCACCTGGCAGACCACCACCCAGACCGGCAGCCCTCCCAGCACCGACCCNCCCCAGGACGGCCCACCCGACGGGCCCGAGCCCTAACCCCACCCACAAGCCGAAAACCACCCGACCGGCAACACCGGCCGGGCCTTCGGCCCGCCCACCCACGCCATCACCGAACTCTTACGGATAGCGCCGTGCAAGCTATAGCCGGCGTCGCCCTCGATCACCAGGGAAAGATCGGTTCCCCGAACCTGCGGATTGACCACGAAAGGGATAACACTCACTCCCGCGCCGGCAGCCGACGATGGCGCATCGTGGCACTTTCTTGACACCGGGATGGCGGGAGGCTGCACTCAGTCCTCCTCGGCGACTTTCAGCATCTGCTCCGGAAACCCGGTGCGTTCCGCCACATGCTCGACGGAGTATCCCTGTCGTAGCAGGTCACGAGCCTGTTCCAGGGTCCAGCCCCGACCGGGGTCGACCCGACGGACAACTACCTCACTCGCCTGGCGCCGTTCCTGGGGCCAGCTGAGTCGTGCACGGCGTGCCAAGGGTCGACCTCCGAGATTTGAGAGGACTTTGGTGTTACGCCACCAAGGATAGGCCATATTGACGTCGGCCTGCCCGTTGAACTCCACGATAGCGGGTGCCGACCAGTTAATGCAGACCCGCGCCGGAAGACAGCGCATCACGCGAAGACTCTGGCCCGAACAGGCGGCACGCCAAGAGGTACGAGAGTCCTTGATCCTCGGCTGGCCGGATCCATCGGTGACCGGGAAGACCTTCCGCGAGAGCGGTTCAGCCGAGAACGGCACCGACGCATCTCACCGGGTGACTTCCCGCAAGGCATGGCTATGGATGGCCAACCGGGTCGTGGATGCATAGCGGCTCCGCTCCGATGCGACGGGTCACCTCGGTGAACGTATAACGGCGGATCCCGGCCCCGCGGTGGCCGGCAGCCGTGCCCGTTTATCGGCTCCGGGTGAGGCCACGACCCGCGGCTTCCGCCGGGGCCGAACGCGCGCCCGACGGCTGGACGGCGGGCGCGGACACTTCCGTGGTCCTGGTCGAGCGGCCGTGCTCACGCAGCATCGTCCGCCACTGCTGCGGGGAGTGACTCGCCGGCCGGGTGGTCGCCAGAAAATCCTCGAGAACCGCCCGGAAGCGTTCGGGGTCAGTGTGATGGGGGAAATGCCCGGCACCGGAAAAGATCTCCAGGCGGCTCCCCGGCATCGCCTCGTGCGCCATCCACGCGTGCTCAACCGGGATGACGGCATCCCGGTCACCCCAGACGATCAGCGAGGGCATCCCGGCGGCGAGGTAGCACCGGTCCAGCATCGTGATGGACTGCCCACGCCCGTCCACCGCCGACCGTAGCGTGCGCAGGAACGCCGCCCGCGCGGTGGGTACGCCCAGCGAGTCGAAGACGTTCAGGAGATCGTCGGCGTCCCGCCCGAGATCGGTGTGCAGCAGGCGCAGCGCGTGCATTCCGGCCCAGCCGGCGACCCGCACCGGCGGCATGCCGATCAGGGAAAGCACCGCCCCGGCTCCGGGCACGGCCGCCGCCCGCAGCGCGGGATGCAGGTGCGGCCCGACCCCGCCGGTGGCGACCAGCACCAACCGCTCGCAGCGCTCCGGGAACTGGTAGGCGAACTGCATGGCCACCCCGCCGCCCAGCGAGTGTCCGACGACCGTGGCGCGCTCGACTCCGAGGATGGTGAGCAGGTCACGCATGCCGCACGCGTAGCCGGCCACCGAGTAGTCACCGCGCGGTTTGTCCGACTCGCCGTGTCCCAGCAGGTCGGGAGCGATGACGGTGTGCCGGCGGGCCAACTTCGGGATGATCGAGGCCCAGGTGCGCGCGTTGTCCCCGATGCCGTGGATGAGCAGTAGAACCGGCCCGCGCCCGGCCCGCAGATAGCACCGCCGGTACCCGTGGACCGTGACGAAGCGGGAGGTCAGCGGGCCCACCCGGGGCACGCCATGGGCACGGCCGCCCCCGGTGCTCGTCGTCCCGTCTGCCGATGCCACGACCGAGGCTGGATTCTTCCTCACTCGCCACCACCCACCCGCGACTCGCCGCCACCCACCTGCCCCCGCTCGAAGCACACCATCCTACTTCCACGGCCTACCCCGGGAGCCGGCCCGGGACTCGTACCCGCCTCCCCGCGCCCGACCGCTTCTGACCTGGTGGTCAGAACCTGATGGTCAGAATTCGATGTTGCTCATCACATGCTTGATCCTGGTGTAGTCCTCCAGGCCGTAGACCGACAGATCCTTGCCGTACCCGCTCTTCTTGAACCCACCGTGCGGCATCTCCGCCACGAGCCGGATGTGCGTGTTGATCCATACGCAGCCGAAGTCCAGCCGGCGGGCGACCCGCAGGGCCCGGCCGTGATCGCGGGTCCAGACGCTGGAGGCCAGGCCGTATTCGACCCCGTTGGCCCAGGCAACCGCGGTGTCCTCCGAGTCAAACCGCTGCACCGTGATGATCGGGCCGAACACCTCGGACTGGATGAGCTCGTCGTCCTGGCGCAGACCCGAGACGACCGTGGCCGGGTAGAAGTAGCCCGCCCGGTCCAGCGGAGCACCGCCGGCGAGCACCTCGGCATGTTCAGGTGCCCGCTCCACGAAACCGCTCACCCGGGCCAGTTGGCCCGCGTTGTTGAGGGGCCCGTAGTCGACGTCGGGCTCCTCCGGCGATCCAGTCGCGGTCTTCCCGGCCGCCTCGGCCAGGGCGGCTGCGAGCTCGTCGTGGACGCCCGGCGCGGCCAGCACCCTGGTCGCCGCCGTGCAGTCCTGGCCGGCGTTGAAGTACGCGGCCTCGGCGATCTGCCGCGCCACCACCGCCGGATCCACGTCGTCGAAGACGATGACCGGCGCCTTGCCCCCGAGTTCGAGGTGCACCCTCTTCAAGGAGTCCGCCGCGGCCCGGGCGATCTCCATCCCGGCCCGCACGCTGCCGGTCACCGAGACCATCGCCGGGCCCGGATGGGCCACCAGCGCGCGTCCGGTGTCACGATCACCACACACCACGTTGAGCACGCCGGGCGGGAGGAACTCCGCGGCGATCTCGGCAAGCAGCAGGCTGGACGCCGGGGTGGTGTCGGAGGGCTTGAGCACGACGGTGTTGCCCGCCGCGATCGCCGGCGCGACCTTCCAGACCGCCATCATCAGCGGGTAGTTCCAGGGCGTGACCTGGGCACAGACCCCGATGGGCTCGCGGCGGACATAACTGGTGTACCCCGCCAGGTACTCGCCGGCCGACCGGCCCTCGAGCAGCCGCGCGGCCCCGGCGAAGAACCGGATCTGGTCGGCGGACGGCCCGACCTCCTCGTCCACGGTGAGCCGCAGCGGTTTGCCGGTGTTCGCGCTCTCCACCGCCGCGACCTCGTCGGCCCGGTCCTCCAGCGCGTCGGCCACCCGCAGCAGTGCCCGGGACCGCTGCGCGGGCGTGGTGTCCCGCCAGCCCTCGAACGCCGCGCTCGCGGCCGCCACGGCCGCGTCGACGTCGGCCGGCCCCGACCGGGGTGCCTGCGCCAGCAGGTCCGCCGTCGACGGGTTCAGGATGGACATTGTCTCGCCATCGACGGCCGGGGTGGAGACGCCACCGATGAGATTGGCGAAGATCGCATCCATGTCTCTGTCCCTCCTGGGGGATCGGGCCGGCTCAGCCGACGAGGTCCCGGGCCATCTGGTCGAGGCTGTCGAGGTAGCGGTCGACATCGGCGTCGGTGTGCTGCACCGACAACGTCCACTCCTCCTCGCGCCCGGGCGCCATGAGGACGTTGCGGTTGGCGTTGTAGAGCCAGGCCAGTTCGGGCAACTCGGCGTTCTGGTGCGCCATGAACGAGGTGTAGTCACGGATCGGGGCGTCGGTGAAGTGCACGCATCCCTTCGAGCTGATGCCGACGGTGTAGCCGGGAATGCCGTGCCGGGTCAGGATCTCGTCGCAGCCGGCGGTCAACCGGCCACCCAGCCGATCGAGGTGGGTGTAGGCGTCGGGAGTGAGCACCTCGAACAGGCTCGCCCGGGCGGCGGCCATGGTCAGCGGGTTGCCGTTGTACGTGCCGACCTGTTTCACCCGGTCCGAGGCCACGGCCTCCATCAGTTCCGCCGTCGCGCCGATCGCCCCGGACGGCAGCCCGCCACCGAGCGCCTTGGCCAGGGTCACCAGGTCCGGGCGCACGCCGAACCTCTCGGTGGCCCCACCGGCCGCCACGCACAGCCCCGTCTTGACCTCGTCGAAGATCAGGATAACCCCGTACCGGGAGGTGATCTCCCGGACCGCCGCCAGGTAACCGGGCTCCGGCAGGACGACGCCGAGGTTCATCATCGCCGGCTCCATGATCACACAGGCGGGCAGGCGTCCCTCGGCGGCGAGCGCGGCGATCCGCCGCTCCATCGCCGGAGCGTCGTTGAAGGGGACCGGCACCGTGAGGTCGACGACCACCCGGGGGATCCCGGCACCGTAACCCAACGAGTTCATGTTCTCGGCCGGACCGATGTCGTCGTACGGGGTCCCGATCGACACCATCACGTAGTCGTGGTGCCCGTGGTACGAACCGAAGATCTTGACGATCGTGTCGCGGCCGGTGACGCCGCGGGCGATGCGGATCGCGTCCATCGTCGCCTCGGAGCCGGAGTTGACATAGCGCCACTGCGGCAGGCCGAAGCGGCGGGCCAACTCCTCGCTGACCACCACGCAGTCCTCGGTGGGCATCGCGAAGTGCGTACCGAGCGCCACCCGCTCGGTCACGGCCCGCACGATCGCCGGGTGGGCGTGCCCCTGCACCATCGAACCGAACCCGTTGTGGAAGTCGGAGTACTCGTTGCCGTCGACGTCCCAGACCTTCGACCCGAGACCGCGGGTGAGGTAGATCGGCCAGGGATCACGCACCTGGTAGGACGACGGCACCCCGGAGGTCATCGACCGCACCGCCCGCGCATGCAGCGCCTCCGAGCCCCGGGTGCGGACGTCGAGGCGGGCGGACTCGCGCGCGGCCAGCTCCGCGACCCTGGCCCGCGCAACGACCCGGGTCACACCGCTCCCGGAGGCAGTCACATTCGACACTAGCCACGCATCCTTTCCACCGATCAGCCACTGAAAGCGTAGCCTGATCGGCAGCTTGACGATGGAATCCGTCGAAGATTGCGTGGATAAGGATCGCTTCCCAGTTCACTCATCGACGGCCATACGATGGCAGCAGGGGCAGGCCAGCGTGAACGGGCGTGGGGAACCGCCACGGAGGACCGAGGAGGACGCCGGGTGCAGTCGCGACGGTCGCCCGGCCAGCGACTTAGCTCCGATACCCTGCTGGACGATGTCAACAAGGCCATCATCGAGCAGCTGCAGCAGGACGGCCGGCGGTCCTACGCGGCCATGGCGGCGGCGGTCGGGCTCTCCGAGGCGGCCGTGCGCCAACGGGTGCAGCGTCTACTCGACGCCGGCATCATGCAGATCGTCGCCGTCACCGACCCGCTCCGGGTGGGCTTCCACCGGGAGGCGATGATCGGGGTGCGGGTCACCGGGGACACCCGCGTCGTCGCCGACACGATTGCCGCGCTGCCCGAGGTCGATTACGTCGTCCTGACGGCCGGATCCTTCGATCTCATCGTGGAGATCGTCGCCGAGAACGACGAGCACCTGCTCGAACTGATCAACGAGCAGATCCGCGCCCTGCCACAGGTCCTCGCCACCGAGACGTTCGTCTACCTGCGGCTGGTCAAGCAGACCTACACGTGGGGAGCACGCTGAAACGTCCGGACGCCGACAGCGCGGGCCGCCGGGCGCGGAGGGGAAGCCGGGCCGGGTCGAACATCGATAGGGCGCAGAACCTGCCGACGGGCCGACGGGCGCGGCGACGCGGGCGGGCATGCGGTTCGGGGGTGTCACCGTTTGTACCGCCGACGGGAACAACCAAGCGGCCACAACAAGAGTCCAACATATGCAACGAACGTCAAATATCTCGGCCCGGACACACGATGGGGTGAACATGGCGCTGGTCCACCATGACCCGCAGGACGGCATTATGGTTACCCGGATCGGGCAGGCGGAGATAACGGTACGTCCCGAGCCACCGGCGAGCGCCGGGAAGGCTCCGGTCATCCTGCTCCGGTTGGATGCGCCCATGCTCGACACCCTTGCCGCGGCCTACCTGGATCCGGACGAGGCCCGCCGGCTGGCCCAAGCGCTGATGCGGGCGGCCGAGGCGGTGCGTCCGGCAAGCCCGTGGCGAACCCCGGGAACCACCCCCCGCTGATCCCGGAACGGGCCCCGCCGCGGGAGAACCCGCCGCCGACGGCCGCCATGCCGGGGCGGCTCCCGGGCCACCACTGTGCGTCCCGGGCTCGGACGACCGCCAATCCGGGCCCCGCGCCGCCGGGCGTCGGCGCGCATCCCGGCCGGGCGCCCGGGTCGCCAACCGGCGGAAGGAGCGGACGGATTCCGATGAAAACGGCCCGTGATACGGCCCGTGATAATGATGCATGCCTGCCTAAATGCGAAAGTACCCTCGGAAAAACTTTCCGAGGGTACTTTCGACTGGTAGCGGGGACAGGATTTGAACCTGTGACCTCTGGGTTATGAGCCCAGCGAGCTACCGAGCTGCTCCACCCCGCGTCGGTGTGTCTTCACTATACAGGGCCGCCATCGGCGGCTGTCAAATCGATGGCGGCCCCAATTTCGGAACTTTCGGGACTAGCCGGGCGCCGGGGCGGCCCGGGCCCCCGGTGGACCGGGAGTGTCGCCGCCGGCCACGGTCGCCGAAGGAGACGGAGCCGGTGGTTTGGCTGCCGGTGACGCGGGGACCGGTGACGCGGGCACCGACGCACCGGCCCGTGTCGCCGTGGCAGCGGGCGGTGTCGCCGCCGGACTCGACAGAGTACGCAGGCGACCCAGCGCATCAGCCAGCTCGCTCTGGGCCTTCCCGTAGGCGGTGAAGTCCGGCGGGCTCTTGCGCAGAGCGTCCTGCCCCGCCTGGTAGGCGCGGTCGGCGTCGCCCACGGCGTCCTGCAGCGCGGTCTGCCCCGGCGGCGGGACGCCGGCCCCGCCCTGCCCGGATCTGGGAGCCGGCGTGCCGTCCTGACCGGCGTCCGTGGTCGTGGCCCCGATGCCGGCCCCGGCCGCCGCGGCACCGGCACCGGCACCGAAGACCTTGTCCAGGGCCTCACCCAGCGAGGCACCGAAACCGATGCGGTCGCCGAAGGCCGTGGCGACCCCCTGCAGGGTCGGGTAGCCGGTGCTCCCTCTGGCCTGGACGTAGTAGGGCTCGACGTAGAGCAGGCCGCCGGCCAGGGGCAGGGTCAGCAGGTTGCCCTCGATCGTGGTCGCTCCCCCGCTGCGCCATAGCGACAGCTGTTTGGCCACGTCGCCGTTGCCCTCGATGGCGTTCTGCACCTGGACCGGACCGTTGATCGTGTTCCCCGCCGGCAGTTTGAGCAGGGTGAACCGGCCGTAGTTGGCGGGGTCACTGGACACCGCCATGTACGCCGCGAGCTTCGAGGACCGGGCGGAGATCAACGGTGAGGTGAGGTTGTAGGACGGGTCTTTGCGCCCGGGAAGCTGGCTGTAGACGTAGAACGGCGGCTGGGGTTGCCCGCTTCCATCCGGCGAGTCGGACACATCCCAGAAGTCCTCCTGGGAGTAGAAGTCCCGCGGGTTGGAGATGTGGTACTGCCCGATCAGATCGCGCTGGACCTTGAACAGGTCCTCCGGATAACGCAAGTGTGCTCGGAGGGACGGCGGGATGTCACTCTTCGGCTTCACCGTGTCCGGGAACGCCTTCATCCAGGTCCGTAGCACCGGGTCGGACTCGTCCCAGGCGTAGAGGGTGACGGTGCCGTTGTAGGCGTCCACCGTCGCCTTCACCGAGTTACGGATGTAGTTGACCTGGTTCGAGGCCTGCCGGGTGCGGTTGCCACTCTGGGTGGTCACCGAGTCGGCGGTCACGTCACCCAGGGTGCGCCGGGCGGAGTAAGGATAGCCGTCGGAGGTTGTGTAACCATCGAGAATCCAGGTCACCCGGCCATTGACGATCGCCGGGTACGGGTCTCCGTCGAGGGTGAGCCAGGGCGCTGCCTTGCTCACCCGGTCCCGCGGGTTTCGCTCGTCCAGGATCCGGGAGTTCTTCGTGATGTCACCGGAGAGCAGGATGTTCTTCTCCCCGAACCGCAGCGCGAACAGCGCCCGACGGAAGGTCGAGCCGATCGAGACCCCACCGTCGCCCTGGTAGGTCGTGGTGACCTGGGTTTCTCCCGGCCCCGGCCCATCGATCTCCATCTGCCTGGTGCCGACGATGGAATACGACGGCGACATCTCCCCGAAGTAGACCCGGTTCTCCTTGATACCGAAGGTACCGTCCTGCGGGAAACCGCTCACGCCGTGATCGAAGTCGGGGCGCCCCACGTCGACGGTGTTCGACGGCGCCGCGACAAATCCCTTGCCGTGGGTATAGGTCAGGTGCTCGTTGATCCAGTTGCGCTGCTGCGTTCCCAGCCCGGCCTGGTTCAGCTCCCGCACCGATACCACGTAGTCCTGGGTCGTCGACTTCTTGTCCGCCCCTGTGACGGTGTACCGGTCGACGTCGAGCGTCGGCGGGAAACCATAGTAGCCGCGGAACTGCTGGAGCTGCTGGAACGTCCGGGAGAGTTTGCTGGGGTCGAGTAGACGGATGTTGGGGACCGTGCCGGTGTCGGCGGCGACCTGCTGGGCGGTGACGTCGGTGCTGGCGGCATAGTCCTGCGGCTCGACGTCCTGGATGCCGTAGGCGGCCCGGGTCGCCGCGATGTTGCGCGCGATGTAGGGCTCCTCGCGGGTCGCCTCGTTCGGCCGGACCTGGAACTGCTGGACGATCGCCGGGTAGATCCCGCCGATCACCACCGAGGACAGGACAAGGATGCCCGCGCCGAGCAGCGGCAGCGTCCAGCCCCGCTGGAAGATGTTGTAGATGAACAGCACCGCGCAGGCCAGCGAGATGAACAGCAGGATCAGCTTCGCCGGCAGCACGGCGTGCACATCGGTGTAGGACGCACCGGTCCCCACCCCGCGCGAGGAGAACACCGAGCCGAACCGGTCGAGGTAGTACGCCCACGCCTTAAGCAGGGCGAGCAGCCCGAGTAGCACCGAGATGTGCGCCTTCGCCGCCGGGGTCACCCGTTCCCCCGTGGTCTGCATCCGGATTCCGCCGAACAGGTAGTGGGTCAGCAGGGTGACGAGCAACGACAGCAGCACCGCGGTCAGCAGGAAGCCGAGCAGGAACCGCTGGAAGGGATAGCTGAACGCGTAATAGCTGATATCCCGGTGAAACTGCAGATCAGGGGTCCCGAAAGACTCGCCGTTCACCCACAGCAGCCACGTCCGCCACTGGCCGGCGGCGGACAGGCCCGCGGCCAGGCCGAACAGCGTCGTGACCGCGAGCAGGATCAGCAGCATATACGGCTCGATCACCGACCGGTAGCGTTCCAGGTTCTGCTGCTCGGTCGACAACGGCCGAAGCGGCGGCCGTAGCCGGTACGCAAGTACGATGTTGGTCCCGACGATGATCGCCATTACCACGCCGAAGAGGACGAACAGCAAAATCCGGGTGTAGAGGACAGTGGTGAACACCCTGCTGAAGTCGATCGAGCGGTAGAACAGCAGGTCAGTGTATAGCCGGGTGAAGATGGCGATGATCGTAATCGCGAGGACGATGACAAGCAGCACCGGCACGAGCACCTTGGTGCGGGTCAGCACCGGGCGGCGACTGGTGGTTGCCACAGGTTCCTCCGTGCGTCGGTGATTCGGTGATTCGGGGCGCGTACCGCCCTAGTACGGCAACCTACGCCAGGGGCTCTGGGGGAGATCGGAGAGGATGGGTCGGTGAACAGCCCGAACATCACGGAGTTGACCTCCGTCGTACTCGAGGTCGAGCGGCACGTCGCCGATTCCGGGTGGGATCAGCCCAGCCAGGTCTACGCGCTGGCCGACACCGCCGACCTGCTGGCGCGAGAACCCGCGCTGGCCCCCCACATCGGAGACTCCCCGCCTGGGTCGCTGACCCCGGTCGAGCAGGAACCGCTGCCGGTGGGGCGGCTCGACGAGGTGCTGGCGGGGATCGGATGGCCGCCGGAGGTGCTCGGATGCGTGCTGGTCACCGAGCTTGTCGTCCTGCCGCCCAGCGCGGAGGAGGAGGCTCCGTACTCCGATCACGAGATCGAGTACTGGGCGGCGAACCATCCCGAACGCCAGGACGTCCGCCTCGCCGTCGGGGTCACCCGCAGCGGGCTGCACGCGTCCTGCCTGCGAGTCCGCGGGGACGACGAACTCGTCATCGATCCGGATCTGGCCGACAACCTCGTCGACGGACTGCTCGCGACCTTCCAGTGAGTCGACCCGGCGGGCGGCGGCGCACGGCAGCCGCCCGCCCTCTTCCGGCGCCACCGGGCACAACGGCGCCACCGGGCACGCGGATGGCGCATGGCACGCGGATGGGGCGCGCTCAGCAGGAGGGCACCGCCGCGGCCGGATTCGTCCGGAGGGCGTCGACGGCCTTCAGCGCGCCCGCCAGCGATTCCACCTTCACCAGGCGCGGACCGCCGGAGTCGATCGCGCGGGCGTCACCGCAGTTCCCCGCGGGGACCAGGAAGATCGATGCCCCGGACGCCCTGGCCCCGAGGATCTTCTGCTGGATACCGCCGATCGGTCCCACCTCACCGGCGGAGGTGATCGTCCCGGTGCCAGCAATGATCTTTCCTCCGGTCAACGCGCCGGGGGTGAGAAGGTCCACGATGCCCATCGCGAACATCAGCCCGGCACTCGGCCCGCCGACATCGGAGATGCGGATACGAACCGTGAACGGGTAGGTCCGCTTCTCCGTCGTGGTGACACCGATCATGGCACGAGCGGGGTCGTCGGTGGCGGCCCGGGTCGTGACGGTGGCCGTGGCCGTCTTTCCGTCGCGCCGATAGGTGACCGTCACAGGATGGCCCGGAGCCACCTTCCCGATCTGCCGGCGCAGCTCCTCCTGGTTGGCCACGGCCATCCCACCGACCTGCACGATCACATCGCCCGGCATCAGCTTGCCGGTGGCCGGGGAGCCCGTGGGGACCCCGGCGACCGCGACCGAACGGCCGGTGGGCGCGATACCGAGCTGCGCGAGCGCTGCCGCGGTCGCCTGGTCCTGTGAGTCGAGCATCGCCTGCGCGTTCTCCTGCTGGATCTGCTCCTGGCTCGAACCGGGCGGCCTGATCAGCTCGCTGGGGACCACCGCCCGGTCGGAGTCGGACCAGTCCCGCAGCGCGGTGACGAGGTTGAGCCGGGGCGTCTCCTCGACCGTGGTCAGTTCGAGCTTGCCGGCGGTCGGATAGGTCCGCCGGCCGTCCACGGTGATCAAGGACGTCCCGTCAACGCTGCCGAGGGTGTCGGTGACCGGCCCGGGGGCCAAGGTGACGAACGGTACCGGCATCCACAGCCCCGCGACCACGAGAACCAAGGCCAGTACCGACGCGACCACGAGGGTCTGGGTGCGCCGGACCATGCTCGCAGTCTATGTATCAGGGCTCACGACCCTCGTCCCGGCGTCCGGGAACCGAGGTTCGCCACGACGGTCCGGGGTTGCGATGATCGACACCGAAAGGCATTCGGTGGCCCGAAAGGCGCGGCGGAAGGCCGTGGCAGAGTCCGGAAGGCCGCGCGGCGGGCCGGGAGGTGGGGAGTAAAGAACGAGATCGAAAGCACGGCCGAGGGACTCGAAGGACCACTCGGTCCTGAACCGCCGTCCGGCGGCCGGTGAGACGCCCCGGCCGCCGGACGGAAACGGTCAGATGGACTCGGGCGGCGGCGCCGTGTGTCTCGCGGACAACGGCGCCCCGGCCGAGGCGGACCGCCCGGGATGACCGGGATGACCGGGTTCGTCAAGGGCGGTAACGGTACGAACCTCGTGCTGGGCGGGGATCGGTCGGGCCAGCGCGGCCATACTGCGCCGATAGCCCTCAATCGTGATCATGGCTTCGGAGGTGCGGTCGGGACGGCTGCGTAGGGTGACCCACGCAAGAGTTATGAGCACGGCGACGGGGGGGATCAACAGGAACCACATGGGAGCCTCGACGTCGAGACGGGCAAGAAGATGACTTATTTCTATCGTAGGGTGCCCCGATCAGCAGGCGCCTACCCATTCCGCCGCGCCATCCGCAAAAATCTGGTGTTTCCAAATGGGAACCTGCTCCTTGATGTCATCGATCAGACGACGACAGGCGGCAAAAGCCTCCGCCCGGTGGGCCGCGCCGACCGCCACGATCACGGCGGTGTCCCCGACGGCGAGGTGACCGGTACGGTGGACCACCGCGACGGCCAGCACCGGTGCGGTCGCGGCGACGTCGCCGGCGACCCGGGCGATCTCCGTGCCGGCCCGGGGATGCGCCTGATACGTCAGGTCGGTCACCCCGCGGCCCTGGTCATGGCCCCGGACAGTGCCCACAAACAGGGCAATCCCCCCCACGCCAGGGGACCGCACAGCGGCCATGCACTCGTCCACCGACAGGACGCCGTCCCGGATCTCCGCGAGCGTCACCCGCGCGACCGGGTCCGGGTCCGGCACGGACGGCACGGACGGCACGGACGGCACGGACGGCACGGACGGCACGGACGGCACGGACGGCACGGACGGCACGGACGGCACGGACGGCACGGACGACGGAGGTGGCGCGGGCGGGGCGGGCGCGATCGGCGGGGCCCCCGCCGGAGAACACGTCGGTTCCACAGCTACGACCGTAACGGTCGGGGCCAGCACCGTTTCGCCCGTCGGGCAGAAAACGCATTACCGTGGGTTCATGTGCCAACCGTGCGTGCGACTGCCCGCCTCCCGAGGAGGCTACGGCCGATGAGTGGCAACTTCCCGTTCGGCTTCACGCCCGCTGGCGGCGGCGACGAGCCCCGGCCCCCCTTCGGTGGCGGCGCCCCGTTCTTTGCCGAGCTCGAACGGCTGCTGTCCTGGCATGGCGGTCCGGTCAACTGGGAGCTGGCCCGCCAGGTGGCCGTCAGGTCCCTCGGCGACACCGACTCCGCGGTGTCCACGGCCCAGCGGGAGCCGGTGAGCGAGGCGATACGGATCGCCGACGTCTGGCTCGACGCGGTGACCTCGCTGCCGGCCGGAGCCACGGCGGCGCAGGCCTGGTCGCGGCAGGAGTGGATCGAGAAGACCCTGCCGGTCTGGCAGACCCTCTGCGACCCGATCGCCACGAAGGTCGCCGAGGCGATGCGCACTGGGATCTCCAGCGGGCTGAACCACCTCGGTGGTGGCGGGATCGAGCTGCCGAGTGAGCTGCGCGGCGCGCTGCCCCCGGGACTCGACCTCAGCGGGCTGATGGCCACCGGCGGCCCGATCATGCAGATGATGGACCGGGTCGGCGGGATGCTGTTCGGCGCCCAGGTGGGGCAGGCGATCGGCACCCTGGCCGCCGAGGTCGTCTCCTCCACTGAGGTCGGGCTGCCACTCGGACCGGTCGGGACCGCCGCCCTGATCCCGGCGGGTGTCGTCGCCTTCGGTCAGGGCCTGGAGATCCCCGAGGACGAGGTCCGCATCTACCTGGCGCTGCGGGAGGCCGCGTCCAGCCGGCTGTTCGCGCACGTCCCCTGGCTACGCGCCCACGTCCTGGGCGCGGTGGAGGAGTACGCCCGCGGCATCGCGGTGGATACCGAGGCCGTCGGACGGGTGATGCGGATGGTCGACCCGACGGCGTTGATGAACCCTGAACGGCTGTCGGAGGCGCTCGGCGAGGACGTGTTCAGCGACGCCACCACCCCCGAGCAGAAGGCCGCGCTCGCCCGTCTCGAACTGATCCTCGCGCTGATCGAGGGCTGGGTCGATCATGTGACGGACGCCGCGGCCACCGGTCATCTGCCGGCCGCGGGCAAACTGCGCGAGATGGTGCGGCGCCGTCGCGCCGAAGGCGGTCCGGGCGAGCAGACCTTCGCCACGCTGGTCGGTCTCTCCCTGCGGCCACGCAAGCTGCGGGAGGCCGCCGCCCTGTGGGAGGCGGTACGGGAGGCCCGGGGTCACGAGGGTCGCGACGCGCTGTGGGCGCATCCCGATCTGCTGCCCACCGCGGCAGATCTCGCCGCCCCGGAGGCGTTCGTGTCCGGCGCGTCGTCGAGCGCGCTCGACGACCCGATCGGTGAAATCGAGAAACTCCGCGGCGCCCCACCCGCCGATGGCGGATCCGACGGGCCGGACAACCCGGACAGGTAACCCGGACGGACCAGTGATGATCCACAGTTTCGTCCACAGCACGTCCACAGCGATCCACGGGTGTTCATCCTTCGCCGGTCGGACGTGCCACGCTGAGGATCCGCCGGTCGCCGTGACCGGCCCGTCCTGGTCCGATTCCCCGGCCTCAACCGGCCGGCGGGAACACCCGGAGGATCCATGCGCCCGATCCTCAAGCCGGGCCTGCGCCGGCTCTGGCACAACAGCTCCACCCTGCAGCTCGGTATCGACACCGCACGCGCCGTCATCCTCGCCGACCTGGCCCCGTCGGACGCCGCCCTGCTCGACGCCCTCGACGGCAGCCGCACGCTGGAGCAGCTGCGTCTCGATGGCACTCCCGCCGGCCGGGTCCTGCTCGACCTGCTCGCCGAGGCCGGTCTGCTGGACGACGCCACGGCGCCTCCCGGTGCGGCACCGCTGCCCGCGGTCGAGCATGACCGTCTGTCGCCCGACCTGGCGGCGCTGTCCCTGGTGTCGGAGGATCCGGCCGGTGCCCGCCGGGTCCTCGCCACCCGCCGGGCGATGCGGGTCCTCGTGCGCGGCGCCGGTCGCGTCGGTGCTCAGGTCGCGGCCCTGCTCGCCGCGGCCGGGATCGGTCGGGTCGTCATCGACGATCCCGAGGTGACGACCGCCGCCGACGTCTCCCCGGGCGGCCTGCGCCTCGACGACGTGGGGCGTCCCCGGTCCCTGGCCACCGGCGCGGCGGTGACCCGGGCCAGCCGGCAGGGCGCCGGGCACCGTCGGCCCGACGAGGACCGGTTCGCCGCGGATCTGATCGTGCTGGCTCCGGTCGGTCTGCCGATGATCCACCCTGGGGAGTGCCTCGATCTGGAAGGCCGAGGCACCGCCCATCTCGTGGCCGGAGTGCGGGAGACCACGGGGATCGTCGGTCCGCTCGTCGTGCCGACCGTGACCGCGTGCCTGCACTGCCAGCACCTCCACCGGTACTCCCGGAACCCGGTCTGGCCGGTGCTCGCCATGCAGATGGTCCACCGCCCGGCCACCGGGCCGGACGCCTGCGAGATCACCCTGGCGGGTCTTGTCGCCGCGCTCACCGCCATGCAGGCCCTGGCCTTTCTGGACCTCGCCGCCTCGCCTCCACCCGACCTATCCGCCCTATCTGCCCTATCTGCCCTATCTGCCCCACCCGACCTGTCCGGCGTCACGGGACCCGCCCCGGGCCAACATCCCGACAACTCGGACCATCTGCCACCGACAGCAAGCAGCCATAATGAGACCTTCATTACATTGACTTCCCCGCGCACGGTCCTACCGGTGAC
Organism: Frankia sp. BMG5.23; assembly: GCF_000685765.2. Lineage (NCBI taxonomy): Bacteria > Bacillati > Actinomycetota > Actinomycetes > Frankiales > Frankiaceae > Frankia > Frankia sp. BMG5.23. The sequence goes on along the minus strand of NZ_JDWE01000032.1, from coordinate 42,219 downwards.
CGCGGTCCTACCGGTGACCGCCGACGGCACGCTGGAGTTCACCGTTCCCGGCTGGCGGATTCGCCGACGCACCTGGCCGGTCCACCCCAACTGTCCCTGCCGCACCGCCCGATCGGCGGCCGCGTCGGCGGAGGCCTCTGCGCCGGTGGCACCCGCGTGACCGTTCCACCCCGCGGGCGGTCGCCGCGCCGGCGTCCTGGAGTCATTTGGCGTCCTGGAGTCATTACGCCTGGCCGGCACCCGTGACGACGCGGAACAGGGCACGATGGAGCAGTGTCCGAGATCCCACGGCGGGCCGTCGTCCGCACCGCCAAGCTGGCCACGCTTCCCATCGGAATAGCCGGCCGAGCCACCCTCGGCGTCGGCAAACGCATCGGTGGTCGCCCCGCCGAGGCCGTCGCCTCCGAGCTCCAGCAGCGCACCGCCGCGCAGATCTTCCGGGTGCTCGGGGAGCTCAAGGGTGGCGCCATGAAACTGGGCCAGGCGCTGTCCGTCTTCGAGGCGGTGCTTCCCGACGACGTCGCCGGGCCATACCGGGCGGCGCTGACCAGGCTGCAGGAGGCGGCGCCCCCGCTGCCGGCGGCAGTGGTGCACCGCGTGCTCGCCGAGGAGCTCGGAGCGGACTGGCGCTCGCTGTTCACGAGCTTCGACGACGTTCCGGCGGCGGCGGCCAGCATCGGCCAGGTGCATCGGGCGGTCTGGGCTGACGGCCGAGCCGTCGCGGTGAAGGTGCAGTATCCGGGAGCGGGTCCCGCTCTGCTCGCCGATCTCACCCAGCTCGGCCGGGCCGCTCGGCTGTTCGGCGCGGTCACTCCCGGATTGGACATCAAGCCGCTGGTCGAGGAGCTCAAGGCCCGAATCGCCGAGGAGCTCGACTATCGGTTGGAGGCCGCCTGGCAGGGGGCCTTCGCCGAGGCGTACGCGGACGACCCGGACGTCGTCATCCCCCGGCCGCTGGCCGGTTCTGGCCGGGTGCTCGTGAGCGAGTGGATCGAGGGAATACCCCTGTCCGTCATCATCGCGGACGGTACCCCGCAGCAGCGCGACACCGCCGGCCTGCTGCTCGTGCGGTTTCTCTATTCCTGCCCGGGTCGCGCCGGTCTGCTGCACGCTGATCCGCATCCCGGCAACTTCCGCCTGCTGTCCGACGGGCGGCTCGGCGTCCTGGACTTCGGCGCCGTGAACCGCCTGCCGGACGGCCTGCCGGCGCCGATCGGCCGGCTGGCTCGACAGACCCTGGCCGGGGACGCCGACGCCGTCGAGCAGGGACTGCGCCGCGAGGGCTTCATCCCGCCGTCGGCCGAAATCCGAGCCGAGGACCTGCTGGATTATCTGGCCCCGATGCTGGAGCCGATCGCGGTGGAGGAGTTCACCTTCTCCCGAGGCTGGCTGCGCAAGGAGGCCGCCAGGCTCGGAGACTGGCGGTCGGCGGCGGCACAGCTCGGTCGCCAGCTCAATCTGCCGCCGTCGTACCTGCTCATCCACCGGGTGACACTCGGCGCGATCGGCATCCTGTGCCAGCTGGGCAGCACCGGCCGCTTCCGGGACGAGATGGAGCGCTGGCAACCCGGGTTCGCCGAACCGGGGACGGCGACCGCCCGCGCGGCCGAGGACGCCAACCGGCCCGGTCGTCCCCTGCCCGCTCTCCCCGTCCAGGACGAGGCCGGAATCGTCCGGCCGCTGGACGGCCCGGTCGTTCTGGCCGGCGGGTTGCCCGGCCCGCGCAAACCCCGCAGACCAGGACGGACCGGCAGGACGACCAAGGCCCGCAAGGCCGGGAGGTCGGCGGCCGACACCGCTCCGGCGACTGCCGACGACCTGGCCACCGCCCCCGCGGCGCTGCCCCTACAGGCCGAGCCGGCCGAACCGAGCCGGCCCTCTACCCCGGCGAACCGCTCCGCCGCGGCTCGACCCGGGTCGGGCCGCAAGGCCGCCCCGCGCCGGGCACCGGACGAGGAGTCGTTCTCCGACCCCGCAACCGTGACCGACGCTTATTGACGGGCTGGCCCGGCGGGTCAACCCCCCGGCTGCTCGACGATGTCAACGATGTCGACGCCGAGGTACAGGAAGCCGTATCCCTCGTCCCGGAAACGCACCCCGGCGGCGCGCAGCGCAGCCCCCCAGTCGCCCTGGCAGGTGGGATCCGCCGCCTCCGAGCCGTGGTCGGCGGTCAGCAGGATCGCGGTCTCGGCCAGCAGATCCCGCTCGGCGAGCAGGTCGAGGAAGGCGCACAACCGGGCGTCCGCGTCCCGCAGCGCGGCGCGGGCCTGCTCGGAGTACGGGCCGCCCCCGTGATGCCCGGTGTCGGTGATGGTGGTGTTCCACCACATCAGGTCCGGGGGCACCGCGTCCGCCGCCCAGAGCTGCTGGACCTGCGCGAGGCCGAGCGCGTCCACCCGGGTGGACCAGGCATAGTCGGCGTTCTCCCCTACCCAGCGGGCGGTGGCGTGCGGGTCGCCGTCGGCCGCAGGCAGGTAGTCCCCCATATCGCCGGCCCCGCCGTGGTTACCGGCGGCCCGCACGAGCCCGAAGGTCGAGTAGTCCGCACCCCGGTCGACCGGTTCGTTCACGCAGGCGCTGGTCGCCCCGGGTCGGTCGCGCGCGAGGGCCTCGAACAGCGTCTCCACCCCGTCCCGAAGCTGATCGCACGCGGAATGCCAGGTCCGCACGTCGTTGACGATGACCTGCTCGCCGGTCGCCCGGTCGAAGTACACGTTGTGCAGGATGCCGTGCCGGCCCGGCCCGACTCCGGTGAGCGCGGAGGTGTGGTTGGTCAACGTGACGCTGGGGAACTCGGCGATCGCGCCGCCGGTCAGGGCCGTCCCGGTGGCAAGCAGACGCGCGACCCCCGGCAGCTCGCCGGCGTGCGCGAGGTGCAGGACGTCGTTGCTGTTGGCCCCGTCCCAGAGCAGGCCGACGACGTGCCGGGCCCCTGGCCCCACCAGATCGGTGAGCGGCGTCCCCTCCACATCCGCCATGGTCACGCCGGCGAGGGCCGCGAGGGTGGGTCCGATGTCGATGACCCGCGCCGGACAGGATCAGCGGAGCCCGGGACTGGCCGGCATCCAACGATCCGTGCTCACCCAGGTGGCCGCCGCGGTCGGGCCAGTAGTGCCGGGGGGTGTGTACGACGATCAGATCGGGTGAACGGCTGGGATCGGCGAAGGCGGACAGCAGTCGCCGTCCGGCGAACGGGTAGGAGTTGCGCTCGTTCGGTGGTGACGGGTCGGCGAGCGCCGCCGCGAGCGGCACGCCGTGCATCGGATCCTCCGACCCGAGCGGATCACGCCCGAAGCGAAGTTCCCGGGGACCGTCCGGATCGGCCACCGGCAACCGCGACGAACCGATCGCGTTCGCCACGTAGAGCCAGCCGGAATCGACCCAGGCCACGAGATCCACGATCGCGGCCAGCTCGGGACCGGTGAGGATGGCAACGGCCAGAGAAAGATCGTCGGATGCGGCCAGTCCCGGCGCTCCGGCCGGACCCGCACCTGTGGACACCGGGTAGACACGCTCGCTGCTGGGCACGCCGGAACAGTACCGGGGCCGCAGGCACCAGCGGAAGAAAAGCGCGGCAACACCGGTGGGCGGAACACCGACGATCCGGTGTCCCGCCCGTGCTGGTGCGGCGATGCCACCGCCGCCCCCGTGTGATCAACGGGTGGCACGGGGGCTCAGGCGGCGACCTCTTCTTCCTTGCGCTCCTTGCGCGGACGGCCGCGGGGCCGCTTACGCGGGACGACGCTGCCGGTCACCAGCAGTTCGCCGCCCCACACTCCCCAGGGCTCGGCACGGTCCAGCGCGGCGGACAGGCACGCCGCCCGGATGGGACAGGTCCGGCAGACGGCCTTGGCGGTCTCCACGTCCGCCGGGGACTCAGCGAAGAACATGTCAGGATCTACGTCCCAGCAGGGCAGGACGAGACGATCCCGCTCGATCCGGGAAACGACCGAGGGGTCGAACACCGATGTCACCTCCGAGACAGGTTGGTCTTCGGGTGGGATGAAGGAAGCGAAACGACAAAGGCCGCAGTCCCCATCGGGATCCGCGGCCTCGGATTCGGCTCCAGTCGGCGCTAGTCCAGGAGCGGATCGTGGGCGGATCCCCGGAAGGTGAAGTGACGGTGTGCATAGCCGGACGCCAGCGCCACGCCCCCCGCCGGGTTCGGGAACGCGGACTCCTGGGCCGACAGATCATCGGCTTGGACCGTGGGGACGGCGGCGGACGTGCCACGGCCTGCGGACGCACCGACGACGGCACCGATGGCGGCACTCATCAATGCCGCGCCGTGCCGGTTCTCCCACGGACGGGTGATCTCGGCGACAGCTCTGTCCATCACGATGCTGAACACGACGAAATCACCTCCTTCTCTGTGGGCTCGGGAGTCCGTGGGACCCGGAGTCCGTGGGACCCGGACGGGTGTCACTCCACATGCCCGCTTCAGGCGTCCTCGGTAACGGTAGAAGCTCGCCGCGCGAACCACAACATATTTTCTGTGTTGCGCCGCGAACACTTCCAGTTACGAAGCGTCGGGCGGCGTGTCGGACCCCAGTGACTCCACCACCGGCGGCGACCCGACCGGCGGCGACCCGACCGGCGGCGTGCGCCCCGCGACGAGGGCGAGTACCTCCTCCCCGTAACGGTCGAGTTTGGCCTGTCCGATGCCGGGCAGCCGCACGAGCTCGGCCACCGTGCCCGGCCGGCTCTCGGCGATCGCCTGCAGCGTGGCGTCGGTGAAGACGACGAAGGCCGGTGCCCCCTGTTCCTTCGCCCGCGCCGAACGCCACACCCGCAGGCGCTCGAACAGCGCGGCGTCGACGTCGCCGGGGCAGCCCTCGCAGCGCCCGACCCGCGCGTGCACACCCGTCAACGACCGGCCGCACGTCCGGCACCGCACCGCCGACCTGCTCCGGGACCGACCCGGGCCGGTCTCCTCCGCCCCGGCCACGGGCCTCGTGCCCTCGCCTCGCCCCCCGTGGCGGACGCCGGCCGCGGACTCCCGGCGCATCGGACGCAGATCGTCGAGGAAGCGAGACGGCCGCCTCGACCGCCGGCCGCCCTCCGCCCGGGACAGCGCCCAGGACAGGACGAGGTGCCTACGGGCCCTGGTCACCCCGACGTAGAGCAGGCGACGTTCCTCGGCGATCTGCTCGGCGGTCCTGGCATGGACGAGGGGAAGCGTGCCCTCGGTCAGCCCGACGAGGAACACCGCATCCCATTCCAGGCCCTTGGCGGTGTGCAGGGTCGACAGGGTCACCCCCTGCACCGTCGGCTGATGCTCGTGGGTCGCGCGGTCGCCGAGCTCGGCGACGAAGGCCTCGAGGTCGGCCTCGGGCGAACGGGCGGCGAGATCGCCGGCCAGCCGGTGCAGCGCGGCGAGGTTCTCCCACTGTTCCCGCTCGGCGCCCGAGCCCACCGTCGGCTGGTCCGCCCGCCAGCCGAGCGCCGCGAGGATGTCGGCGACAGCGGCCGTGAGTCCCTCCGGGCGGTCGGTGTCGGCGGAGCGCACCGCGGCCCGCAGCAACCTCATGGCCGCGACGACCTCGGTCCGCTCGAAGAACTTCTCCCCGCCCCGGAGCAGGTAGGCGATACCGGCCCCGCCGATCGCCGCCTCATACGCCTCGGACTGGGCATTCGTGCGGTACAGCACGGCGATCTCACTCGCCGGCACGCCCTGGTCGAGCAGCCGGCGGATCCGGGACGCCACCGCGGCGGCTTCCGCCGGCTCGCTGTCGCACTCCAGCCACACCGGGGCGGGACCGTCCGGGCGAGCGGCGACGAGGCGGGCCGCCGGGGCCGCCCGCATCAGGGTGTTCGCGAGTCCGACCACCTGGGGGGTGGACCGGTAGTCTCGGATCAGACGCACCACGGCCGCGTCCGGGAACCGGCGCGGGAATCCGAGCAGGTGCTCGGGCGACGCCCCGGTGAACGAATAGATCGTCTGATGGGGGTCCCCGACGACACAGAGGCTGTCGCGCTCCCCCAGCCAGGCGTCGAGGACACGCTGTTGCAGGTCGTTGACATCCTGATACTCGTCAACGACGAAATGGCGGTATCTGGCCCTCACCTCGGCCGCGACCCAGCTGTGCTCCTCGATCATCGCCGCGGTCAGCAGCAGCAGATCCTCCATGTCGATCACACCGGCGTCGCGCTTGACCTCCTCGTACGCGGCGTAGAGCCGGGCGACCGTCTCGGGGGGAGCGGCGGTCTCCCGCCCGCTCGCCGCCGCCATCCGGGCGTAGTCCGCCGGGGTCACAAGCGTCGTCTTCGCCCACTCGACCTCCGAGGTGAGGTCGCGCAGCTCGGCCCGGTCCGGCCGCAGGTGCAGGCGGGCGGCCGCCCGCACCACGTACGGGATCTTGCTCTTCTCCACCTTGGGCAGCGCGACCCCGGCGACCGACGGCCAGAAGTACAACAGTTGCTTGAGAGCCGCGGAATGGAACGTCCTGGCCTGCACTCCATCGACACCCATGGCCCGCAACCGGCCGCGCAGCTCTCCCGCAGCCCTGGCCGTGAAGGTCACCGCCAGGATCTGGCCCGGCCCGACCCCCCCCTGCGCGACCATGTGCGCGACTCGATGGGTGATGGTGCGTGTCTTACCTGTACCGGCGCCGGCGAGGATGCAGACCGGTCCGAGCGGGGCTCCGGCCGCGGCCCGCTGTTCGGGATCGAGCGCGGCGAGCAGATCGTTGCCCGATCGCACACGGGCGGCCTGGGCGGCGAGGGCAGGCGGTCCGGACATCATCCGATACGGTAGTCCCCGCCGCGCGGCGGGAACCGACGGCGCCGCGGTGGGGTTACATGAACCGTTGTGTCACCAGCGGCTTGGAGGCCCTTTCGTGCTCACGATCTACACGACTTCCTGGTGTGGCTACTGTGTTCGGCTGAAGCGCCAACTCGACCATGCCGGCATCGAGTACACGACCGTTGATATCGAGCAGGACCCGACAGCAGAGCAACGTGTCCGCGATGCGAACAACGGGAACGCGACCGTGCCGACCGTGCTCTTTCCCGATGGCACTGTGATGACGAACCCGAGCCTTCGCCAAGTCACAGAGAAGGCCACTTCTGCCGCATAACGGATACGTAGAGCAACGACATCTCGGGAGTTCTTACCTTCCCACTGCACACGCGGCCGGCTCGTGGGACGGTGTCCGTTACTGCCCGTGAAGTTTGTGGGAGAGTTCGGCCTGTGTCGTCAGCACCTTCAGAACAGGCGTGGAGCACCGTCGATGCCGCGCTGCGGGCCGCCAGTGCCCTTCACCGGATGGAGACGGCCTGTTTCGTCGTGGTATCGACGACGACCGCGAGCTATCTCCGGGTAACAGGTCCCTCCCCTGGTCTCGACGAGGGAACGCACTATCCCCGGGGGGACAGCCTGGTCGCCCGCGTGCTCGACGGCACGCCCGCCACGGCGTCCGGTCTTGACCCGACGCACGCCGGATCCGACACGGCCGAATACCGCCAGCTCGGGATACGCAGCCATGTCACGATGCCGGTGGTCCGCACGGACGGTCGGCTGGTGGGCCTCCTCGTCGGCCTGGACCGTAGCAAGGTGATCGTATCGGCCGACATCCTGGCCCTGCTGCGCGGGGTAGCCGATGCACTCGCGGTCACCGGGGACGTTCCCGCGCCGAGCCCGCCGACGGTCTCCGCGAACGGTCCCCGCCCGCCCGGCGGCCCGCCCCCGCCGGGCCCACCGGCGACCCCGCGCCCACCGGGGCGGATACCCACCCCGCAGACCATCGCGCGGGCGGCCCGGCCCGGACCGCCGGGCCGGGCCGGGCCGGACCGGCCCGGACCGCCGTCCGCGGCGGGCGGAACCGGGGCGGGAACCGGCCCCCGCCGGACCCCCTCGGACATGCGCCTTCGACGTACTCCCGCCGGGTGGGTCGTGGAGGGCCCCGGAGCCGAGATCCGGCCGGTCGGCGACCTCCTCTCGGCAATGGTGCTCGCCGATCTGCTGGCCGAGGATCTCGCCCCGCCCGGCCGACCCCGCCGCCCCGATCGTGACCTGAGCGAGGTCGAGCAGCTCCGGCTGTCCGTCGTCCAGCTGGAACACGCGCTGGCCTCCCGCGTAATCGTGGAACAGGCCATCGGGGTCCTCGCCGAACGTAACCACATCCGCCCGCGGGAGGCCTTCGAGCGGCTGCGGCGCACCGCTCGCGGAATGGGACGCAGGGTGCACGATCTGGCTCGGCAGGTGGTCGATTCGGTTGGCGACCCACGCGCCGTGCTACCGGGCGAGCTCGGTGGGCGGGGCGGCAATCCACCGGGCGGTGGACCACCGGCACCGGGCCCCGGCGGCGGCGCGCCCCGCCCCGCGCCCCCGCGTCCCACCTCCACCAGGCGCTGAGCACGCCCCCCGGGAGCGGGACCCCCGGGAGCGGGACGGGCCCGGTGCTCAGGTCGCGACGATGCCCAGTGCCCCCACGGTCGCGGAAATCCTGGCCGCGTCCCCGACGAGCACCGTGATCAGCTTTGCCGGGGCAAGCAGGTCCGCGGACACCGCCTGGATGTCGCCCACGCCGACCTCGGCGAGGGCGCGCGGGTGATCACGCAGGTACTCGACCCCGATCCCGGCCCCGGCCAGCGCCGACAGCGTCGAGGCGAGACCGGCGGCGGTCGCGCTGCCCAGTGCCAACGTGCCAACGGCGTATTGGCGGGCGGCGTCGAGCTCCTCCTCGCTGGGCGGTAGAACCGCCATCCGCCCGAGCTCGTAGAAGATCTCCAGCAACGCGGGCCCGGTCACCTCGGTGGCGACGTCCGCTGCGACGGTGAACCGTGACCCTGCCTGGTAGTGATCGATCGAGCTGCGCGGGGAGTAGGTGTAGCCCTTGTCCTCGCGGATGTTGTTGACCAGCCGGGAACTGAAGTAACCACCGAAGATGGTGCTCGCCAGCCGCTGCGCCGGGTATCCGGCCGCGGAACGGCCCAGGGCCGGTCCGCCCAGCCTGATGTTGGTCTGCACGGCACCCGGACGGTCGACGATGACGATCGGGCCGGTGGTGAGGGCTGGGACCGGCGGGACGGTCCGCGCGGGCCCGCCCGTCCAACCGCCGAGCGCGGCGGAGACCGCCGCGAGAGCACGCGGCGCCGGCACGTCCCCGACCAGGGTGAGGATCGCGCCGGCCGGGGAGATCAGTTCGGCGTGCAGGGCCCGTACGTCCTCGGGGCCGACCTGTCCGACGGTCTCCGGCTCGGCGATGCCGGTGGCGTAGGGGTGGTCACCGAAGAGCCGGCCGAGCAGCGCCTCCCGGGCGATGACCGCGGGCTGGCTACAGGCGATCGCCGTGTCCTCGACGATCCGGTCGCGTTCGCCGGTGACCTCGTCGTCCGGGTAGGTGGCGCTGAGGAGCACCTCGGCCATGATTCCCAACAAGGGTTCGAGGTTCACCGCAAGGGCGGAACCGACGATGGCCAGCCGGTCGGCGTCAACCCCCGTCGACAACGATCCGCCCAGGCGCTGGACCTCGGTGGCCAGGCCCACCCGGTCGAAGCGGTGTGATCCGGTGAACAGCGTCTCCGCGAGCACCTCGGCCCGGGCCTGGTGCACGGCGCCGACGCCGGCGAAGGGGATCCGCAGCCGCACCTCGACCAGGGGCACACTGGCCCGCTCCACCACCAGCACCCGCAGACCGTTGTCGAGAGTGCGGTCGGTGACGGCCGGCAACTCCGCCGGGACGGTCGGGCGCACGGCCGGGATGACCGCCGCCCGGGTGGTCGTCGAGCTCAGCGCGCTGCCGCTCATGAGGCGGCGCCGGCACGCAGCTCCAGGACCGAGCGGCCCTGGTCGAGAAGCGTCCGGGCGGCCGCGGCGACGGCCTGCCCGGTCACCGCGGACAGTTCCGCGGGCAGTTCGTTCACCAACTCGGGACGTCCCCGTTGCAGCTCATGCACGGCCATGGCGAGTGCCCGTCCCAGCGCGTCGTCGGACTCACGCAGCAGCGAGGACGCCACCCGCGCCTGCACCCGCTCCAGCTCGCCGTCCGCCAGGCCCTCGCCCGCCAGCCGCGCCAGTTCCTCGTCGACGGCGGCGAGGACGGCGTCCGCGCTCGCGTCCTCGGACTGGCGGGCCTCCAGGGTCAGCAGCAGCGGGTCACGCTGCTCGAACGGATCCCCGAAGGTGCCAAGGTAGGTGCTCACACCGATGACCGAGCGATCCTTCTGCACCAGGCGGCGTTCGAGCCGGCTGGCGTCGCCGTCGCTGAGGATCTCGGTGAGCAGGTAGTAGGACAGGTAGGTGGACAGGTCTCCGATCGGGTCGGGCACCCGGTAGCCGACCGCCAGGGCGGCGCGCGGCGCGAGCGGGTCGGTCAGCACCGCCCGGCGCTCGGTGCTCGGCACCGGCTCGGCGAAACTCACCCGCGTCGGCACCGAGCGGGCGGGGATGTCACCGAAGTACCGGTGGACGAAGGTGAGCGTCTCCTCCGGGTCGATGTCGCCGACGATGGTCAGCACGGCGTTGCCCGGTGCGTAGTACTTGTCGAAGAAGTCCTCGGCGTCGTCCAAGCTCGCGGCCTCGAGCTCGGAGAAATCCCCGTAGCCGTTGTGGGCGTTCGGAAAGGTGTCGAACGCGACCGGCGGCAGCTTGATCCAGGGAAATCCCCCGTAGGGGCGGTTCAGGACGTTGACCCGGATCTCCTCCTGCACCACGGCGATCTGGTTGTCCAGGTTCTGGCGGGTGATCTTCGGCGCCCGCATCCGGTCCGCCTCCAGGAACAGGGCCAGTTCGAGCGCCCCGGCCGGGAGCAGCTCGAAATAGTCCGTGTAGTCCGGGTGCGTCGATCCGTTGAAGATTCCGCCGGCGGCCTGGACGTGCTTCGGATGCTCGGCCTTACCGACGTTCTCGCTGCCCTGGAACATCAGGTGCTCGAACAGGTGAGCGAATCCGGTACGGCCCTCGGGCTCGGATCGAAACCCGACGTCGTAGTGCACCGAGACGGCCACCACCGGCGCGGTGTGGTCGGGGGCGAGCAGCACGCGCAGGCCGTTACCGAGCCGGGTCCGCTCGATCGGATAGGAGGATGCCGGCAGGGCCGACTTCACCGCGGTGGACGCGGCCGGGCCGGGTTCTCTAGGCGGGGACACAGTTGCCAACGCTACTGCCCGGCGGGCCGCGCCGGTGGCGAAGAGGACGCCCATCCCAAGTCATGGCCACGGGAGGCCGTGCCCCGACCCGCCCGGGACCGATTCCGCCGGCCGTCGGCGACGACCACGGGCGGCCCCGCCCAGACGACGAGGTGCGGGAGATTGCGACGGTCGGGCGGCAAACTGTCCTCATGGGACAGTTTCCAGCCGGGCTGAGCGAGATCCTCGCTGCCGAGTTCGACGCTCTGGGTGAAGAGATTATCGCCGCGATCGCCCGGGAGGTTCCCGCCTACGCGCGCCCGCTGGAGGGCAAGTTCGGCCATGGGGTGCGCCGCGGAGTCGACGAGGCGTTGTTCCGCTTCCTCAGCCTGGTCGAGGCCGGTCCCCACTGCACTGTCGACCTCGCCGCCAGCCGGGAGGTTTATGTCCGTCTCGGCCGCGGCGAGGTGTACGCGGGACGGTCGTTGGACAACCTGCTGAGCGCCTACCGGGTGGGCGCCCGCGTCTCCTGGCGGCGCCTCGGGGAGGCGGCGGCCCGCCGCGGCGGGCTGGACGGCCCGGCGCTGGTGTCCCTCGCCGAGATGATGTTCGCCTACATCGACGGCATCTCCGCGGCCTCCGCCGAGGGCTACGCCTCCGAGCAGTACACCGCGGCCGGTGAACTGGAGCGGCTGTGGGACCGGCTGGGCGAGATGCTGCTGTCCGGCGCGGCCGGCGGGGCGATCGCGCAGGTCGCCCGTTCCGGCAACGTGCGGCTGCCCGGCCGGCTGGCCGCCGTGCTCGTCCCCGCCCCGACCGGCTCCGCGGCCACCCACCCGGCTGACGGCGAAGCCGACCACGAGGCCGACCACGAGGCCGACCACGAGGCCGACCCCTGGGCAGGCTCGCTCCCCTCCCGGTTGCCCTCGGGCTGCCCCCGCGCCGTGCAGGGGGCAGACATCTGGGTGTTCGTCGGCTCAACCGAGCGGGCGGCCACCCGGGCGGCACTGGCGAAACAGCTCGCCGGGCTCGCCGCGGTGGTGGGACCGGCCGTGCCGTGGGGTCAGGCGGCGGCGAGCGCGGCGCGGGCGAGGTTCGCCTGCGATGCCCGCAGCGCCGGGCGGCTTCGCGGTATCGCCGCGGCCGACCCCCTGTTCACCGACGAACATCTCAGCGCCCTGCTGCTGGCCAGCGACCCCGGGCTCATCACCGACCTCGCGTCCCGCCGGCTCGCCCCCCTTGACGGGCTGCCCGACCGGACCAGGGAACGGCTGGCCGAGACCCTCCTGCACTGGCTGACCCTGCGGGGGCAGCGCGGGCTGATCGCCGAGCGGTTGCACATCCATCCGCAGACCGTCCGCTACCGGGTCAACCAGCTTCGCGAGCTGTTCGGACCATGTCTGGAGGACCCTGACACCCGCTTCGATCTCGAACTGGTGCTGCGCGCCGGGGGCGCCGAGGACGTGGCCACCGACCCGGTGAGCGCCGCGGTCCGCGAGGACACGGACGAGGGCCGGGGCCCGGGCTCCCGCCGTCCCGCGGCGGTGCGGGGTCGGCCACTCGGGCCGTGACGGACCCCGCATCCGATACGGTCCAGGCGTGCGGCTGGGCTCCTTCAACATCATGCACGGCCTGTCGCTCACGGATGGGACGGTCGAGCCCGCCCGCTTCGCCGCGGCCGTCTCCGCTCTCGGCGTGGACGTCCTCGGGCTCCAGGAGGTCGATCTCGACCAGCCACGATCGGGTGGGCTGGACCTCGCCGCGGAGGCGGCGGCGATGATCGGAGCCGGCGACGACGACTGGCGGTTCGTCCCCACCGTCTTCGGCACGCCCGGCGTGGGCTGGCGGCCGGCTGACGGGCAGCGCCGGGACGACGAGCCGGCGTACGGCATCGCTCTGATCAGCCGGCTGCCCGTCCGTGAGTGGCGAGTGATCGACCTCGGCCGGGCGCCGGTGCGGTCCCCGATCGCGATACCGGGGGGTCCGGACAGGCGGGGACGTCTGATCATGCTCGACGACGAGCCGCGGGCCGCGATCGCCGCGCGGGTGGAGTCGGCCGGGGGCCCGCTGACGGTGGTCAACACCCATCTGTCGTTCGTGCCGGGGTGGAACGCCGTGCAGCTGCGCCGGCTGGCCCGCCGGCTCGCGGACGTCCCGGGGCCGCTGGTCCTGCTGGGCGATCTGAACCTGCCCGGCCGGCTACCGGCCGCGCTCACCCGCTGGCGCCGGTTGGCGGTGACGCCCACCTACCCCGCGCACTCCCCGCGGGTGCAGCTCGACCATGTGCTGGCCCGCGGGCCGGTAGGCAGGATCATCGCCGTGCAGGCCCGCCGCGTGCCCATCTCGGATCACCTGGCGCTGTCCGTCGACCTCGCCGACCCGCGGGCCTGACCCGCGGCGGGCCCGGTGCTCGGACTCGCGAGCAGGTCGGCGAGCTCCTCCTCGGACAACGTCGGGGGCCGGACAACGGCGCCGGTACGCACGTACAGGAAGGCGGCGTCGACCGCACTCGGGTCGACGCCCCGCAGGCGGGCCCAGGCCAGCCGGTAGATCCCGAGCTGAAGATCGTCGGCATCGGACCGGCCGGTCTTCCAATCGACCACCTCCCATCGACCGCCGCCGAGGTCGTAGACAGCGTCGATGCGACCGCGCACGATCCGCCCGGCGAGGCGGAGCTCGAAGGGTGCCTCGATCGCGAATGGCCGCCGGGCACCGTACGCGGTACGCAGAAACGCCTGCTGCAGCGAGCGCAGATCGTCGTCGGTGAGCTCCGCGTCGGCCGCGCCGGGCAGATCCTCGGTGTCGATCAGTGCACGGTAGTCGAAAATCTCCTCAACCCAGGCGTGGAACCGGGTGCCGCGACGGGCCGCGGCCACTGGACGGCGCGGCAGCGGCCGGACCAGCTCACGGGCGAACGCCTCCGGGTCCGCGCGCAGCCGGACGATCTGGGACGCGGTGAGGCTCGCCGGCAGGGCGACATCGGTCCGCGCGAGGCGTGCCGCGCGTTCCTCGGCGAGCAGCAGCCGGGCCTCCCGGTCGAGCTCGGCGAGCAGGACGCGCTCGGCCGCCGTCATCCCGGCCGGACCGTCGACGAACGGTTCCCCGGCCGGTTCCGCCGACGCCCCCGGTACGCTCAACGCGGCCAGCCGCGCCATGACCCCCTCGGCCGCAGCGAGGCGCCGGGCGTACGGCTCCGGCTCGTAGGGGATCGGCCAGGCGAACCGTTCCGGCGTCGCCAGCGCCGGGTTGGTACGCTCCGCCGGCTCCGGCGCCCAGACGTCGACCAGCCCACCGCCGGTGCGGGCGTGCTCGGCGAGCTCGTCGAGGAACACCGAGGCACCGCGTGGGGTCTTCTGGGTGGGCCCCCACCAGTGCCCGCTCGCGAACAGCAGCGACTTCGCCCGGGTGACCGCAACGTAGGCGAGCCGGCGTTCCTCCCGCTCGGCGTACTGACGGGCATCGGCCCGGAAGGCGTCCAGGGCGGCCTTCTCGGCGCAGACCGTGAACGCCGGCAGATCGTCGGCATCGCCGCGCAGCGGGATCGGCAGCACGCCCGGCGAGGTGGTCCACTGGTCGCGCACGGTCAGGTCAGGGAACACCTTGCTGGTCAGGTTCGGGACGGCGACGACCTCCCATTCCAGGCCCTTGGAGCGATGCATCGTCATCAGGGCGATCGCGTCGGCCCCGGACGGGCCGGCGACGTCGAGACCCCGCTCGTGCTCCCGCGCCGCCCGGAGGAATCCGAGGAACGCGGGCAGGGAGTTCGTGCCGTCGGGATCGGTGAAGCCCGCGGCCACATCCAGGAAGGCCGCGACGTTCTCCTGGCGCCGGGCCCGCACCGCCACCTCGGTCGCCGTGAGCTCCACGTCCAGCCCGATCGTCGCGACCACCCGGTGCAGCAGGTCGAGCAGGCCCTCGCCGACGTGCCCACGCAGCGCGGCGATCTCGGCGGCAAGCCGACGCACCCGGGCGCGCCCCGGCGCGGACATCTGCGGCCCGGGGTCGTCGAGGACGTCCGACAGGGCGACGACGTCGGCGGGGTCGACGTCGGCGACCGCCTCGGCAAGTGGATCGGACCGTCCCGGCAGGTCCGGATCGCCGACCGGGTCCGGGACCCGCGCCGCCTCACGCGCGTGGCGGCCGAGCGCGGCGAGATCCCGGGGGCCGAGCCGCACCCGCGGCCCCGTGAGCAGCCGGACGAGCGCGGCGTTCGCCGTCGGCGAGTCGAGCACCTCCAGCATGGCCACGATCTCGGCGACCTCCGGGACGATGAGCAGCCCGGTCAGCCCGACGACCTCGACGGGCAGCCCGGCCGCCTGCATCGCGGTAAACAGCGCGGGGATGTCGCCACGGGCCCGGACCAGCACGGCGATGTCGCCGGGAGCGGTGCCGGCGTCGACCACCCGGCGGAGCTGGCCGGCGATCCAGGCCACCTCGTCGGCCCAGCTGACGTGCAACGCGACCACCGCCTCGCCCTGGTCAGCCACGTCGGGTCGCGGGCGGAGCTCGACGACGCGGTGACGGGCCCGCAGCTGTGCGGCGACGGTGTTGGCGAGGCGGAGCAGCCGGCCGCCGCTGCGCTGGTTCACCGACAGTTCGTAGACGGCCGCGGGCGTGCCGTCGGCCCCGGGGAAGTGCGTGGGGAAGTGGTCGAGGTTCGCCACCGACGCCCCGCGCCAGCCGTAGATCGCCTGGCAGGGGTCGCCGACGGCGGTGACCGGATGCCCGCCGCCGAACAGGCCGGTGAGCATCCGCCGCTGGGCCACCGAGGTGTCCTGGTACTCGTCGAGCAGGACGACAGCGGCCCGCGCCCGCTCGGCCCGACCGACCTCCGGCATGGTCTCGGCGAGCCTCGCGGCACAGGTGACCTGGTCACCAAAGTCCAGGACGTCGCGTTCCCGCCGGGCCGCCCGGTACTCCGCCACCAGGGCGGCCAGCTCCCGGCGCCCCCGGGCGGCGGCCGCGCACCGGCGTAGCTCCCGGCGGACGCCCCGGGTGCCCCGCCGCTGCTCGGCACGCCGCAGCGCCGCGTCGATCTCGGCGAGCAGCGCGCCGTCGAACGCGACGAGGTCCGCCGGATCGACCAGGTGCTCGCTCATCTCGGCGTCCAGCGCGACGAGCTCGCCGACGAGCGCGCCCAGCGAACGTGTCAGCGCCTCCACCTTCCCGCCGTGGGAGCGGGCGACCCGGGCGGCGAGCTGGTAGCGGGCCGCGCCGGAGATCAGCTGGAGGTCCGGCTCCAGCCCCAGCCGCAGGGCGTTGTCGACGACCAGCCGCCCGGCGAAGGCATGGTAGGTGGCGACGGTCGGCTCCCCGTCCACCTCGCCGTCCGCGGCCGGTCCACCCGGGCCCGCCCCAGCCGACGCCTTGCGCAACGCCAGCCGCACCCGGCCGGACAGCTCCGCCGCCGCCTTCGTCGTAAAGGTCAGTCCGAGCACCTGGTCGGGCCGCACCTGCCCGGTGGCGACGAGCCAGACCACCCGCGCGGCCATCACCGAGGTCTTGCCGGATCCCGCACCCGCGATGATGACCCCCGGTTCGAGCGGAGCGGTGGCCGCGGCGATCTGCTCGTCGGTATACGGGACCTCCAGCAGGTCGCGCAGGTCGTCCGGGTCGAGCCGGGGACCGGCGACGCCGCCCGCCGGGTCACCGTCGACGTCGCCGTCGAAACCGGGCAGGAACGGCTGGCGGGGAATCGTCACGTGGACGCCCGCGCCCGGCTGCTCCACCCGCGGGTTCACTCGACCACCTGACGTCCCTCGGGCCGCGCGGGGCAGCTCGTCTGGAAGGTGCACAGCGTGCAGTGGTCGCCGGGCGTCGGCCGGAACGCCTCGGCGTCGATGGTGCGCACCGCCGCGTCGAGCACCTCGTCCATCCAGGTCGCGCCGTGGGGAGGCAGCGCGCTCTGGGCCTGGACCTCCGGCGGGCCAGGCCGCTCCCCCGGCAGCCGCGGACCGGCCGCCGCAGCGCCGGCATCCCGCCGGAGCTGCACGAGCTCCGCCCCGCCGGGCACCGCCCGGGGCTGATCCGCCCCGGGCTGATCCGGCGCCGCGGCCGCGAGCACATCGTCGAGCGCGCCGGCCCGCACGGCGAGCTGATAGCTGCCCAACTGGGGGTGGGTGGCGAGCTCGGCGGGAGCGACCGCGGTCCGACCGGTCTTGAAGTCTATGACGTGGACCCGGCCGGCCTCGTCCAGTTCGAGCCGGTCGATGAATCCGCGCAGCTGGACGTCCCGCCCGGCGACCCGTAGGTCGCAGGAGAACCTGACCTCCGCGTCGATCACGCGCCGACCGCGCTCGGCGGCGTGCCAGTCCAGGAAGCGGGCGAGCGCCTCGCGGGCGGCCGCGCGCTCCTGATCGGAGCGCCAGCGGGCGTCGAAGTCCAACTGCCGCCACACCGTGTCCAGCCGGGCGTCGAGCGCGGCGAGGTCGGCCGGGGTCCGCCCGGTCGTGACCTCGTCCGCCAGGGCGTGCACCACCTTGCCGAATCCCTGCGCGGTCGAGGCCGGGGTGACCGCGTACGCCTCGTGCTCTAGGAACCACCGCAGGGAACAGGCGCCGATGCTCGACAGCGACGAGCCGGACAGCCGGATCGGCCCGGCCACCGGGACAACAGGAACATCCGACGTGGTGGGGTCGAGCAGCCCCCACCAGGTGTCCGGGTGCGCGGCCGGCACCAGGGGCCGGCCCGCCTGGTCCCGTGCGGCGGCGAGCGCGGCGAGGCGGGCCTGCGCGGCGGAGCGCATCACCGG
Organism: Frankia sp. BMG5.23; assembly: GCF_000685765.2. NCBI lineage: Bacteria > Bacillati > Actinomycetota > Actinomycetes > Frankiales > Frankiaceae > Frankia > Frankia sp. BMG5.23. The sequence goes on along the minus strand of NZ_JDWE01000032.1, from coordinate 24,398 downwards.
GCTTGAGTCCGGTTCCGTCGCCAGCCGGCGCAGGGTCGCGACCAGGCCGACCAGGGTGAGCGGCCGGGCTGGGCGACCGGGCACGTGCTCCACCGCTACACCCAGTTCCTCAAGGAAGCGGCTCGGCAGGCTGCCGTCGTCCTCGGGGCTGTTCACCGCGGTGACGACCAGCCGGCGCCGCGCCCTGGTCAGGGCGACGTAGAACAGCCGACGTTCATCGGCGAGCAGGTCCTGGCGGGTCAGCGGCGGGCGCAACCCGCCCCGGGACGGCGCGTCGAGCTGCTCCGCACCGAGCAGCGAATGCCGCTCCCGCAGGTCGGGCCAGGTGCCGTCCTGCACTCCGCAGACGACGACGACCTCCCATTCGAGCCCCTTGGCGCGATGGGCGGTCAGCAGCCGCACCCCGCGGCGGCGCACGGACTCCCCGGCCGGCTTGAGGACGTCCCCGGCGATCTGCTGGCGGGTGAGCTCCGCGACCAGGGACGCGACGCCACCGCCCGGCCCACGCCGCTGGCCCAGCCGGGTGACGGCATCGAAGAGCGCCACGACGGCGTCGAGGTCACGGTCGGCCGCGCGCCCGGCGGCGCCCCCGGCCGCCGAGGCATGTCGCAGCCGCGCCGGCCACTCGCTCGCCGACCACAGCGCCCACAGAGCGTCCTGCGGGGCGCCCGAGGAGTCCCGCAACGCCTGACCGGCCGTCCGCAGCAGACCGCCGACCCGCCGGACCGGACCGGCCAGGTCGTCGGGGATCGTCGCCAGCCAGTGGTCGGGCTCGGCGACCGCCGCCCGCAACAGCTCCGCCGACGGCGCCGGATGCTCGGACCCCGCGTCGCGCTCGAGGGTGCGCAGAGCCCGGCCCAGCGCCCGCAGCCCGGCCGGGTCCGCTCCACCGAGCGGCGAGGTGAGCAGGGTGCGCGCCGCGTCGACGGTGAGCGCCCCGGCCGGATCCTCCGCGCAGCGCAGCGCCAGCAGGAGCAGGGCGGCGGCCGGCTCCTGGGCGACCGGCAGGTCGTCACCGTCGGCGCTGACCGGAACGCCGGCGGCGGCCAGCACGCGGCGCAACCGGCCGATCCGCTCGGCCGTGCGGACCAGGACCGCCATCGCGTCCCAGGCGACGCCGTTCTCCAGATGTTCGCGACGGAGCAGGTCGGCCACCGACTCGGCCTCCGCGCCGGTGCCCGGAAACGTGCGGGCCTGCACCTGGCCCGCCCCGGCGTCGGCGCGCCCGACGAGGTCGCGGTGTGCCCGGATCGCGGCCACCGGAAGCCCGGCGGCCGGGATCCGCCGGGCCACGTGCCGGCTCGCCGCCAGCGGGGCCGGGGCCATCCGCCGACAGCGCCGCAGCGCGACGATCGGCGCCGGCTCGCCGTCGAGGCGGGGGAACCGGGCCGGGAAGCCCAGCAGGCCGGCGACCTCGGCCCCCCGGAAGGCATAGATCGACTGGTCCGGGTCGCCCAGCACGACGAGGTTGCCACCACCACCGGCCACCGCCTCCAGCAGGCGTTCCTGAGCCGGATCGGTGTCCTGGTACTCGTCGACGAAGACGTGCCGGTAGCGCCCACGCAGCCAGGCGCCCCCCTCGGCACTCTCGGCGACGACCACGGCCCGGTGGACGAGATCGGTGTAGTCGACCGCCCCCTCGAATCCGAACACGTCGAGGTACATCTCGTAGAACTCGGCGAGGGCGGCCCAGTCCGGGCGGCCGGTACGCCGAGCGAGCTGCGCCAGCGCGACCGGTTCGAGCCCGACCTCGCGGGCGCGGGCCAGCAGCGCCCGCACCTCCTCGGTGAAACCGCGGGTGCGCAGGCAACCCACGAGCGGCTCGGGCCAGACCGGCCGGCCGTCCTCGCGGGAACCCTCGATGAGATCGCGCAGCCGACTGTCCTGCTCCGGGCCGGACAGCAGCCGGAGCCCGCCCGGCGGGGCCGGCCGCTCGTGCGCGCGCAGCAGCGCCAGGCACCAGGCGTGGAACGTCCACGCCCCGGGACCTCCGCCGGCCCCGCCCTCGGCACCGAGCCGTGCGGTGATCCGCTCCCGCAGCTCTCCGGCGGCTCGCCGGCTGAAGGTGAGGACCAGGATCGACCGCGGATCCGCCCCGGCTTCGATCCGCGCGGCGACCGCCTCGACGAGCGTGGCCGTCTTCCCGGTGCCGGGCCCGGCGAGCACCAGCAGCGGCCCGCCGCCGTGCTCGACCACCGCGCGCTGCGCCGCATCCAGGACGAGCGGACGCGGCGGCGCGACCGGGGCTGCGATCAGCCGGTAGCCGGGACGCGGGGCGGGGGCAGGAAGGACGACCACGGGCAAAGCACATCACGTGGGTCCGACAACCCAGCCAACCCGCCGGCTCCGCGGCGGGTCGGCGTCCGTAGCGCGGCAGCGTCCGTAGCGCGGCAGCGATGGGACCGCGGTGTGGCGACGACCGGGACACTCGACGACCGGGACACTCGGGGGGCCTCTCACGCGTGCGCGTCAGGACGTGGCAGTGTCCTTAGTCATGACCGAGTGCAGCGACAAGGTCGCGCTCCTGACCGGAGCGGGATCCGGCATCGGTGCCGCCTGCGCCCGCCGACTGGCGAGGGCGGGAGCCCGGGTCGTCGCCACCGACCTCGACGCGCACACTGTCAAGGAGGTGGTGGCGACGATCGAGGACGGTGGCGGGGAGGCGCTCGCCCTGGAGGCGGACGTCACCGATCCCGATTCGCTCGAACGCGCCGTCCAGGTCACCGTCGGCACCTTCGGACGGCTGGACCTGGCGGTGAACAACGCGGGAGTGAGCGCGGGGCGCGAGCCGGTGGAGACCACCCCGGCGCAGGACTGGCAGCGGGTGCTGGACGTCAACCTCTCCGGCGTCTTCTACAGCATGCGGGCCGAGATCACGGCGATGCTGCGCGGCGACGGAGGCTCGATCGTCAACATGGCCTCGGTGCTCGGGGTGGTCGGGTTCGCCGGGTCGGCGCCCTACGTCGCCGCGAAGCACGGGGTCATCGGGCTGACCAAGACGGCCGCCCTGGACTACGCCACCCGCGGCATCCGAGTGAACGCGGTGGCGCCGGGCTTCGTGGACACCCCGCTGCTGCATGTCGACGGCCGGCCGCGGCGCGGAGCCGCGCTGTTCTCGCCGATCAACCGGCTGGGCACGGTCGACGAGGTGGCCGAGGTCGTCGTCTTCCTGCTGTCCGACCGGGCCTCCCTGGTCACGGGCAGCGTCTATCTGGCCGACGGCGGCATGGCCGCCCGCTGACCGGGCCCGCGGCGGTCAGGCCGGAGAACCGTCCCACCGGGCCGCGGCGAGATCGACCTGGTCGCCTCCGGGGCGCAGCGGCGTCCGGTCGGCGACGAGCCGGCGCAGGGCCTCGACCGGTGCGGCCGGGTTCGGTTCCCCGGTCGCCCGGATCACCCGGTGCCAGGGCACCTCGTCGCCGAATCGGGACAGCACGGCTCCAACCGTGCGCCCCGACCCGGCGCCGACGTACTCGGCCACGTCGCCATAGGTCATCACCCTGCCCGGCGGGATGCGCGCCACCGCATCCAGCACCTCAAGGGCGTGCGGACCCGGCGCGCCGCCGAGCGAGATCCGGGTACCGAGCCCGGCGGAGACGCTCGCCGGCGGCGCATCACGCCGGGCCCGCGGCCTGGGGCTCATCCAGGCTCCGGGGGACTCGTCCGGGCTCCGTGGCTCATCCGGGCTCAGTAGACCGGCAGCGACTTGTCGACCTGGATCGCCCACGCGGTCACGCCACCCTGGACGTGCACGGCAGAGGAGAAGCCTGCGCCCTTCAGCGTGGCGAGCGCGTCGGCCGAGCGCACCCCGGACTTGCAGTAGACGACCACCCGACGGTGCTGCGGCAGTTCGGAGAGATGCGCGGGCAGGTCCCCCTTGGGGATCAGGCGCGCGCCGGGGATCCGGACGATCTCCCACTCGGCCGGCTCACGGACGTCGACGAGCTCGATCGGCTCGCCGGCATCCAGCCAGCTCTTGAGCTCGCCCGCGGTGATCGTCGAGCCGGCGGCGGCCAACTGCGCCTCCTCCGAGACCGCCCCGCAGAACGCCTCGTAGTCGATCAGCTCGGTGATCGTCGGGTTCTTCCCGCACAACGGGCACTCCGGGTCCTTGCGGACCTTGATCGACCGATAGGTCATCTCCAGGGCGTCATACACCATCAGCCGACCGACCAGCGGATCACCGACCCCGGTCAGCACCTTGATGGCCTCGGTGGTCTGGATGGAGGCGATGGAGGCGCACAGCACACCCAGCACCCCGCCCTCGGCGCAGGAGGGGACCATGCCGGGAGGAGGCGGCTCCGGGTAGAGGCAGCGGTAGCACGGTCCGTGCTCGGCCCAGAAGACGCTGGCCTGACCGTCGAAGCGGTAGATCGAACCCCAGACGTAGGGCTTGCCGAGCAGCACCGCGGCGTCGTTGACCAGGTAACGGGTGGCGAAGTTGTCCGTGCCGTCGACGATGAGGTCGTACCCGCTGAAGATCTCCATGACGTTGGAGGCGTCCAGCCGGGTCTCGTGCAGGACGACGTTCACGTACGGGTTGATGTTGCGAACCGAGTCACGGGCCGACTCCGCCTTCGAGCGGCCGACGTCGGACTGGCCGTGGATGATCTGACGCTGCAGGTTCGACTCGTCAACGGTGTCGAACTCGACGATGCCTAGCGTCCCGACGCCGGCGGCGGCCAGGTACATCAGCGTCGGCGAGCCGAGGCCACCGGCACCGACCGCCAGCACCCTGGCGTTCTTCAGCCGCTTCTGGCCGTCCATGGCGACATCCGGAATGATCAGATGCCGAGAGTACCGGCGGATCTCGTCGACGGTCAGCCCCTCGGCGGGGTCGACCAGGGGCGGAAGGGACACGCTTGCTCCTCGCGTTCGGTGTCGTCCTTCGACGATGCCACAGCGCGACGCGGCGTCGCCGGATTTGGGCCATCCGCCGGGAGGTCCCTCATCACGGGTACACGTCGGACATCGCGACGGCCGGCCCTCTGGTGCAGCGCACGGCGCCCCCGGAGTGTTCCCGCGGCTGCCACGGGTAGACCTCTTCCGACCCACCGCACATACAGTGAGGAGTGAGTGCAGTGTCCTTCACTGACAAGGTCAGGAACAAGATGCAGGAGCTCCGCGGGCGGACCAAGGAACAGGCCGGCAAGGCCACCGAGAACCGGGACCTGCAGGCGGAGGGCCGGGGAGAACGCGGCGTCGCCGACCTCAAGAACGCCGGGGAGAAGGCGAAGGAGGCCTTCCGTCACTGACCGCCCCTGTCGTTGACCGCCTTCCGTCACTGACCGCCCGGTATCCACCGGCCCCCGCCACCACCTGCCCCCGGCTCCCGCGCCGGGACCGCTCCTCAGGTCGGTCGTGGGGAACCGCTCCTCAGGCGGATCGCCGCGTCGGGGGCGTCTTCGAGGTCGGCGTCCTCGGGGCCGTCTTCGGGGCCGTCCTCGAGGAGGTGGCCTTGGCCGCGGAGGCCTTGGCCGCGGAGGCCTTGGCCGCGGAGGCCTTGGCGGGCGGCGTCTTCGTGGCGGCGTTCGTCTTCGCGGTGCTCCTCGTCGAGGACGGCGTCTTCCGGGCGGTCGACCGCGTACCCGGGGCCGACGAGGCACCCTTGACCGAGGAGGTACGGCCGCCCCGCCGTCCATCGGACGCCTTGTCGTCGGACGCCTTGTCGTCGGACGCCTTGTCGTCGGGCCCCTCGTCGGTGACCCCGGCAGCCGCGGGCCCCGCGTCACCATCTGCCACAGCCGCACCACCTGCCACAGCCGCACCACCTGCCACAGCCGCTTCGCCGGGCCGTCCAGCGCGGGCGGCGGCTATGCTCGCGCGCAGCGCCGCCATGAGGTCGCCGACCGCCTCACCAGCCGACCCGCCCGGCGAGGCCACAACCTCGCGGCCGGCGACCTTCGCGTCGATCACGGCCTGCAGGGCCTCACGGTAGTTGTCGGTGTACCTGGTGGGGTCGAAGTCGGCTGCCAGGGTGTGGATGAGCGAGGCAGCCACCGACAGCTCCTGCGGGCGCACCGCGACGTCCTCCTCGAGGAACGGAAAGTCCGGTTGCCGCACCTCGTCCGGCCAGACCATGGTCTCCAGGACGAAGACGCCGCCGCGCACCCGGAGCGTCGCGAGCTGCTCGCGTTGCCGCAGGGCTATCTTCACCAACGCGACACGGCCCGATGCGGCCAGCGCGTCACGAAGAAGAACGTAGGGTTTGGCGCCGGTGCGGTCGGGCTCGACGTAGTAGCTCTTCGCGAAGTAGATCGGGTCGACCTGCTCCAACGGGACGAACTCCAGCACGTCGATCGCCCGGGAGGTGGACAGCGGGAGATTCGCGAAGTCCTCGTCGGTGAGTACGACGGTCTCCCCGTCCGGCAGCTCGTAGCCCTTGGCAATGTCGGCGTAGTTGACCTCGTCCCCGTCGGCCTCCGCCACTCTCCGGTATCGGATACGAGACCCATCCGACCGTCTAACCTGGTGAAACGCGACATCCCGTTCCTGGGTCGCCGAGTAGAGCCTCACCGGGATGGACACCAGGCCGAAGGAGATCACGCCCTTCCAGGTCGCACGCATGTTCGCCCCTCACGTCACGTACCCCTATGGTGTCCCACCGGAAGCCCACGAGTAAGCCAGACAGGCGAAAAGCTTGAACCTATCAACAGGTGAAGATCTCCAGGACGCCAGCCGCCCTGGAGACACACCGGAGAACACCGACGACCGGCGGGGGATATATGTGCAGGAGGGCGGAACGTACCCAGGACGGGAAGCCTGGTGCGAGCGGGACACGGAGCCGGGAACGGCGCGGGAGCGGGGAGTGGGATGAGTGACGGACGCCACCGCCACGTCCGTGACGAGGCCGGCCCGGCCGATGGCGCGTGAGGGCCACCCGTTCCGGGCACATCGCGATCCGGACCCCGGACAGGTTCGGATCGTCCATTTCCGGCGCCCGCCCCAGCGGGTCGCCATAACGATGAGCGCAGGAGGACGTCCCCATGGGAGCACCCACCGACCTTCCGGCATCCGATCTTCCGATCGAGGCGCCCGACGCCGACGCCGTCGAGCAGGCCCGGGAGATACGTCCGGCCGGCCCGGCGCCGCGCTGGCTACCTTCGGCGCCACCCGTCGAGGCCGACGAGTACGACGTCGTCGAGCAGAGCATCGTGGTCGAGACCGACGAGGACGACGACTACCGCTGACCCGACCACCAGCGACCCGACCACCAACGACCCGACCACCAGCGACCCAGCGCCACCCCGCGCGAGCGACGAGCAGGCCGGCTGGTTTCGTTTCGACGAACGCCGGCCGGTCGGACCCCGCGGGTACTGTTGACCGCATCAACCAGGAGGTGCGCCATCAGCCAGGAGGTGCGCCGGTGACCGCCGAGCCAGCCCCGCCCGACGCACGACCGGGCAGGGCTCCCCGGCTCCCCCGCACCGCGCGCCGCTTCCAGCTTCTGGGAGCCGCCCGCGAGGTCTTCGTCGCCCAGGGCTACCACGCAGCGGCGATGGACGAGATCGCCGAGCGGGCCGGCGTCAGCAAACCGGTGCTGTACCAGCACTTCCCCGGCAAGCTCGAGCTCTATCTCGCGCTGCTCGACGAGCACGCCACCCAGCTGGTGACGAGCGTCCAGGACGCGCTCGCCTCCACCTCGGACAACCACGCGCGCATCGCCCGGTCCATCCGAGCGTACTTCGACTTCGTCAACGACCCCTCTGGGGCACACCAGCTCGTGCTGGAGTCGGACCTGCGCAACGAGCCCGCGGTCCGCCAGCGCATCGAGACCGCCTTCGCCCAGTGCGTGCGGGCCATCGCCGCGACGATCGTCGCCGACACCGGGCTGCCCCAGGACGAGGCCGACCTGCTCGCGGTCGGGCTGGTTGGGCTGGCCGAGACGGCGTCGCGCTGGTGGCTGGTCCGCGGTGCCACCGTGGAAAAGGAACGGGCCATCGAGTCGATGGTGGAGCTGGCCTGGCGCGGCATCGGCGGCTACCCCCGCCAGGAGCACCGGGATGCCGCGCGCACGAACACGGAGCCGCACGAGGAGGTCCCCCCCGCCGGCTGACGTCGTCCGGCACATCGGGTGTAACGGGCGCGCCGGGCATAACGGGTGTAACGGGTGTAACGGGTGTAACGGGTGTAACGGGCGCATCGGGCAAGCGTTTGCCGGGTGAGCGGATGTGCCCGGAGCGAACACGCCGCCCCTGCCGCGGTGGAGAAGTCCCGGAAGCCATAGTGTGGGCGGTGATCCAAGATCGGCGGCGCTCGTCCGCCGACGGTAGGTCCGACGAAGGCGGAGGTCATCGGGTGGAGGTCAAGATCGGCGTCCGGCAGGTCAGTCGGGAGCTGGTGCTGGAGAGCAGCCAGTCCCCGGAGGCTGTCGCCGCGCTGGTGAATGAGGCGGTCAAGGCCGACAACGGGGTGCTGACCCTCGTCGACGACAAGGGCCGGCAGGTGATAATGCCGATCGCGTCGCTGGCCTATGTGGAGATCGCCGCGACCACGACTCGACGGGTGGGCTTCGGCGCCGTCTAGGTCCCGGCCGACCACCGGCAGCGGTCCGCCGGCCGGCCCGCCGGGGAGCCGACCGGCGTCGCCGCGCCGGTCGGCGGGCCCGGATCAGGCGGACAGGCCCAGTGCCGCCATCCGCCGGCCATGCGCCGCCATGATGCGGTTGAAGATCGCCGCCAGCGCCTCCAGGTCGCCAACCCCGACCAACAGCCCGGTGAGCGCGTCGCGATCGACCCCGACCCGCTGGGCCTGCGTGAGCGCCTCACCGACGAGCCGACGGGCCCACAGCGCCAGCCGCCCGGCCACCGTCGGGTTGGCGCTGATCGCCGCGCGCACCCGCTCGACCGCGAAGGCTGCGTGCCCGGTGTCGTCGAGCACCTTCAGAACCAGTTCGCGTGACGGTGACGGAAGCCGCGCCGCGATCTCGCGATAGAAGTCCGCCGCGATGTTGTCCCCCACGTAGGCCTTCACGAGGCTCTCCAGCCAGTCGGCCGGGGCGGTCGAGTTGTGGAAGGCGGTCAGTGGCGCGATGAACGGGGCCATCGCGAGCTCCCGGTCGACGCCGAGCCGGTCCAGCTCGTCGCTGATGGCCTGGAAATGGGCGAACTCGGCGGCGGCCATCTTCGCCAGGGCGATCTTGTCGGCAACGGTCGGTGACATCCGCGCGTCGGTGGCCATGCGCTCGAAGGCGGTCAGCTCGCCGTAGGCGAGCAGGCCCAGCAGATCCACGGTCGCCTGGTCCACGGTCGCCTGGTCCACGGTCGCCTGGTCCACGGTCGGTGCGGGTCCGGCATCCGGGGACGGGGGCACCCGATTGTCAGAGTCACCTACCTGACCGGGGGCGGTGATGGCGATGGGTGTCGCCGGGCCGGTCGGGGTCCGTGTCGTCTGTGCCACAGGCGCGATTCTGACACCCGCCGCAGTCGCTGTCGGCAAACACTCCTGCCAAGGAGCCCCCACCCGGGGTTACACCGGCTATGCTGGGGGCAGCCAGGGGTCGTTATGTCACCTCGGCCGCCGTGTAGCAGGCGTCGCCTCGTCACCTGTGCACCCAGAGTTGCCATCGAGGGCACCGGGGCACATGGATTTTCGGGTCGCGGGCGCCGCGCGGCTCACCGCGAGCGGGTTCAGCGTAGACACCGCTCAGAGAAGACCAGGAGCGTCCCGCTGTCCGTCACAGCTGAAGTACCCACAGATGATCTGACTCCCTACGAGCCACAAACCACCCCCTCCACCCCCGGGTCCCCGGCGGCACCGACCTTCGCGGAGCTCGGCGTGCGCGCCGAGACCGTCTCGGCCCTGACCGAAGCGGGCATCGTGCACGCTTTCCCCATCCAGGAGTTGACGCTTCCACTCGCCCTGGCCCGCAACGACATCATCGGGCAGGCCCGCACCGGCACCGGCAAGACCCTCGCGTTCGGCGTCCCGGTGGTGCAGACGGTGCTGGCGGCCAAGGAGGGTGCCGACGGCCGTCCGCAGGCCCTCGTCGTGGTGCCCACCCGTGAGCTGTGCGTCCAGGTGACCGCGGACGTCACCCGCGCCGGCGCCCGCCGTGGCCTGCGGGTGCTGTCCGTCTACGGCGGGCGTGCCTACGAGCCGCAGCTGTCCGCGCTGCGCGCCGGGGTCGACATCGTCGTCGGCACGCCCGGCCGCCTGCTGGATCTCGCCCGCCAGCACGTGCTCGACCTGGCCGGCGTCGGCACCCTGGTGCTCGACGAGGCCGACGAGATGCTCGACCTCGGCTTCCTGCCGGACGTCGAGCGCATCATGTCGCAGCTGCCGACCGAGCGGCAGACGATGCTGTTCTCCGCGACCATGCCCGGCCCGGTCATCTCCCTGGCCCGGCGGTTCATGAAACGGCCCGTGCACGTCCGCGCGGAACAGCCGGATGAGGGGCGCACGGTCCCGACCACCCGTCAGCACGTCTTCCGCGCCCACGCGCTGGACAAGATGGAGGTGCTGGCCCGGGTCCTGCAGGCCGGCGGCCGGGGGCTCGCCATGGTGTTCGTGCGGACCAGGCGCACCGCGGACAAGGTCGCCGAGGACCTCGCCAAGCGCGGCTTCGCGGCCGCGGCGGTGCACGGCGACCTGGGCCAGGGCCAGCGCGAGCAGGCGCTGCGCGCCTTCCGCTCCGGCAAGGTCGACGTCCTGGTCGCCACCGACGTGGCCGCCCGGGGCATCGACATCAACGGTGTCACCCACGTGGTCAACTACCAGTGCCCCGAAGACGAGAACGTCTATCTGCACCGCATCGGCCGCACCGGTCGGGCGGGCGAGAGCGGGGTGGCCATCACCTTCGTCGACTGGGACGACCTGCCGCGGTGGACGCTCGTCAACAAGGCGCTCGCCCTGCCGTTCGATGGCCCGGTGGAAACCTATTCCACCTCCCCCCACCTGTACGAGGCGCTCGGCATCCCGGCGGGCGCGAAGGGCACCCTGCCGCACGCGGCGCGGACCCGCGCCGGGCTCGCGGCCGAGGACATCGAGGATCTCGGGCAGTCCGGTCGCGGCGGGCGCCGCGGCTCGCGGACCGGGCGTGACCAGGACCGTTCCGAGCCGGCGGCGGTGCCGACCCGGACTCGCGCCCGTCGGCGCACCCGCGGCGGTGGTGCGGCGGCCGCGGGTGCGGGGCTGGCCATCGCCGCGGACCCGGCGGACCCGGCGGACCCGGTCGACGAGGACGGCCGGAAGGCCGGCGCACCCGTGGTGGACGGTGCCGGGCAGACCGGGCTGGTCGAGTTCACCGGGACCGCCCCGCTCACCGACACGGACACCGACACCGCCCGCGTCGTCTCCGCCCTGGCCTCGGAGACGGGCGTCGAGGCCGAGGAGTCGCCGCGCCGCCGGCGCCGGCGGCGCGGCAACCGTGGCCGCGGCACGGGCACGATGCGGGAGGCCGGCGACGGCACCGAGGCCGACGCCGACGCGCCACCCCGAGCCGAGTCGGCCTGACACCCCGGCCCCCGGCCCCGCATACCCGCGGGGGTCGCCGGTCCGCGGGGGTCGTCAGCCCGCGGGCCGAAAATGCAGGCCCAGCCGGACCCAGCTCAGCCGCCGGCACGAGGGACAGCGCACCAAGGAGGGATGCCGGAGCCGGACCAGCGGTAGATGGACGCTCGGCGTCAGGACGCGCAGCGCGTGCCAGGCGCCGAGGGAGCTGGTCTGCCCGCATCGGGAGCAGTTGACGGTCAGGCTGGTGTTCGGCGGTGTCACGGGGCGGACGCCGCTGTACAACGCACGCTTTCCATGCGCGTCGCGACCCACCGTTGATCTCGCGCGAACCGGAGTGACCAGGGGAGACCGGGCGCCACGCGGACGCAGCCGGTCGAACCCGGCCGTCGCCCGGTCCTGCGCCTGCCTCCCGCCCGGCACCCGGCCGGGTGTCCGCCCGAGCTCGTTCACCGTCGGCTCACACCCGCACCTCTCCGGTGCAGGTCGGTTCGCCGACCTGCACCGGAGGGCGGGAATGGTCCCGCATGCCCGCGGGTTGGCCGTCCCCCTCCCGAGGGCGTTGCCGCCGACCGGGCGAGGTGGCCCCCGGGCCGTCAACGGTTTCGGCGGCCTGTCCAACCGCGGTTCCGGCAGGGTCAGCGATGCCAGCGATGCCAGCGATGCCGGCAGCCGTGCCCACCCCCGCAACCCCGGCGATGGCACGGGCATGCGACCGGTAGGCCTCGGCCCCCTTGGAGCGCCGTGCGGTCGTCAGGATGGACCGCCCCGTTCCCGGCGCCTCGGCGAAGCGCACCGAGCGGGCTACCGGCGGCGCCAGCACCGCGATGTCGTACCGGGCGGAGACGTCGGCGAGCACCGCCCGGCAGTGCGCCGTGCGACCGTCGAACAAGGTCGGCAGCACGCCGCGGACCCGCAGGCCGGGATTGGTCAGCCGCTGCACGTCGTGCACCGTGTCCAACAGCTGGCCGACGCCGCGGTGGGACAACGTCTCGCACTGCAGCGGCACGATGACCTCGTCCGCCGCCGTCAACCCGTTGATGGTGAGCACGCCCAGGGAGGGCGGGCAGTCGATGAGGATGAAGTCGTACTCGTCGACGATCTCGGCGAGGGCGAGCCGCAGCGCGTGCTCCCGCCCGGTGCGTGACAGCAGTACCGCCTCGCAACCCGCCAGCTCGATGGTCGCGGGCAGCAGATCGGTGCCGTCCGGTGTCCTGGTGATGATGATGCCGGCGGACAACCGTCCCAACAGGACGTCGTGCACCGACAGTTCGAGGGCATCCGGATCCAGCCCGAGCGAAAAGGTCAGACATGCCTGTGGGTCGAGATCGACCAGCAGGACCCGACGGTCCAGCTCGCACAGCGCGGCACCGAGACTCGACACGGAGGTCGTCTTGGCAACGCCGCCCTTCTGATTCGCAACAGCGAGTACTCGGGCCACACCGATCAGTGTGGGGGCGTGACCGATCCGTCACAACACTTGACGAGCGAAAATCTCGACGCGCCCCCGAGGCCACTCCGCAATCACCCTAAGTCGGACACCGACCAGCCATCCGCAACCCCGGTGGATCCCGGGGTACCACTCGTCTCATCCGGTGTGCGCCGCCGGGCGCGGGTCAGTTCGAGGCGGGGGCGGCGGTCTGCACCACCTCGAACGACCACAGCGTGGCCGCGGTGGCCGCGGGGGCACCCTGCCCCCCCGCCGGGGCCCCGTGGCCCGCCGGAGCGCCCTGACCGGCCGCGGTCTGCTCCGCGGCCTGCCGGTGGCCCTCACCGAACGCCTGCGAGGACTGCCACTTCTGGAAGTCCTCCTCGCTACGCCAACGGGTGTAGACGAGGTAGGTGTCCGTGCCCTCGATCGGGCGCAGCAGCTCGAACCATTCAAACCCGTCGGCCTGCTCCACCATCCCGGCGCGGCCGGCGAACCGCTTCTCCAGGGTGTCTCGCAGCTCTGCGGGCACGGTCAACACGTTGATCTTGACAACGCTCATGTCTTCAACCGTAGTGCGCGGGATCCATCACCGCACCGCTAGAGTCCCCCGACGTGCCAGGTCTTCCCCGTGTCGCCGTCCTCGGTCTCGATGCCGCCGGAGCCGCCGCGACAATCACACTCGCCGACGGTGGGCTGACCGTCACCGCGTTCTCCGAGGGCCCCGCGCCGCCGCCGTCCCTCGCCGAACTCGCCACGCACGATCTGACTGATCGTGTCGTCGCCGTGACTCCCGCTACGTTGCGCCTGGTCGGAGCCGCCGCGCTCGGTCCGCCTTTTGAGGTGCATGGCGCTCCCCAGCCGGATGGCGAAGCCCACCCGCTCGGCGTTTTCGAGGCCGTGGTGCTCACCGGCCCGGCGGCGCGGCTAGGTCCGGCCGGGACGGGCTCGGCCCGTTTCGGCGAGGTCTTCGATCTCGAGGTTCCCTGGCTGTTCCATGTCGCGGGTCCCGCGCGGCTCGCGGCCGCCCAGGCCCGGTGGATCGGGGAATACCTGCGCGGGCGGTACGCGCCGCCGTCGCCCGATGAGATGGCCGCTCGCCCGCGACTGGCCGGCCGATCGCTGCGCGGCGGGACACACGGTCAGCTGACAGCGCTGGACCGGGAGCTGCACGCGGGGCATACCCGGGCGGCCGAAGCCGGCTACCCGATGCCCCAGCCGCCTGGGACAGGCCTCAACCCGGGGTAGCCGGGGTAGCCGCCGGGGTGAGACGGGCAAGCCGCCGCGCCGCGGCCTCCAGGGTCGTGAGCTTCTTGGGGAAGCCGAACCGGATGATGTGGCGGCCGTCCGCCGGGTCCGCGAAGAACGACGAGCCGGGAACGGTGGCGACCCCGATCCCGGTGGCCAGCCGGCGAGCGAAGGCCACGTCGTCACCGGCCGGGTCGAGCGCGCGGGTGTCGCACATCACGTAGTACGCCCCGTCCGGTTCCCGGAAGGTGAAGCCGGTCCGGGCGAGGGCCGCGCAGAGCAGGTCCCGCCGTTCCCGGTACTGCCGGGCGAGATCGACGTAGTACGTCTGCGGCAGGTTCATCGCCGCCACCCCGCCGGCCTGCAACGGTGCCGCCGCCCCGACGGTGAGGAAGTCGTGCACCTTGCGGATCGCCGAGGTGTAGGCGGCGGGCGCGATCGTCCAGCCGACCCGCCAGCCGGTCACCGCGTAGGTCTTGGACAGCGCATTGATGGTGACGGTGCGGTCCTCCAACCCGGGAACGGTGGCCGGCGGGATGTGGCCGCCCGGGCCCAGGTAATGGATGTGCTCGTAGATCTCGTCGGTGAACACGAGCGCGTCGTGGCGCTGGCAGAGCTCGGCGACGAGGTCCAATTCGGCGCGGCGCAGCACCTTGCCGCTCGGGTTGTGCGGGGTGTTCAGCACGATGGCGCGGGTGCGGTCGGAGAACGCCGCACGCAGCTCCGCCTCGTCGATCGTCCAGTCCGGGGCATGCAGGCGGACGAGCTTCGGCCGGGCGCCGGAGAGGATCGCGTCCGGGCCGTAGTTCTCGTAGAACGGCTCGAACATGATCACTTCGTCGCCGGGGTCGACCAGCGCAAGCATCGCCGCGATCATCGCCTCGGTGGAGCCGCAGGTCACACAGATCTCGGTGTCGGGGTCGACCGACCAGCCCGGGTAGGTTCCGGCCACCTTCGCGGCAACGGCGGCGCGGAACTCCGCGGCTCCCCACGTGATGGCGTACTGGTTCACGTCCGCGTCGATGGCGGCCTTGGCCGCCTCCTTGAGCTGCGGCGGGCAGGCGAAGTCGGGGAAGCCCTGCGCGAGGTTCACGGCGTCGTGCGCGAGAGCGAGCCGGGTCATCTCCCGGATCACCGATTCGGTGAAGGTCGCGGCCTTCGCGGAGACCCGCGGCCGGGCGGGCGTGGCGGTCTGGTCGGGCACCGTCTCATGATGACGCCTCTCCCGGCCCGGTGTCCGGCGCCCCGGTGTCCGGGCCGACCCGGTGTCCGGGCCGACCCGGTGTCCGGGCCGACCCGCCGGTCGCCGGCGCCCTGGTACGCCGATGCCTCAGTCCTCGTCGCCCTCGTCGCCGAGGGCGTCCCAGGGCTGGCGTTCGGGGCCGGCCGCCTGCCCCTCGGGGCAGTGGCTGCGGAAATCGCACCACGAGCACAGGGGGCCGGGGCTCGGCGGAAACGCCCGTTGCGGATCCTCACCCGCCCGCAGGGCCTCCGTCGCGCGCACGGCGTCCGCCGCGACCGACTCCGCCCGCCGCACGTGCCGGGCGATGCTCGCCTCGGTGTGCTCGGCGGCCGCGACCCGCCCACTGGGCACGTGGTGCAGCTCGACCCGCCGGCATGGTTGGCGCAGCATCCGCCCGGCGGCCAGGGCGTAGAGCGCGAGCGCCGGGGACGATCGCGCATCGTCGTCGGTGACCGGCCGGCGTCCGGTCTTGTAGTCGACGACGACCAGCTCCCCGTCCCGGTCGTCGAGACGGTCCACCCGTCCGGAGAAGGCCAGCGCCTCGGTACGGGCCGCGACCGAACGCTCGACCCCGCGCGGCTCGGCCGCCGGATCGAGGTGCGCGACATAGTCATGCGCCATCCGCGCGCCGCGCTCGCGCCACCGGTACGACTGCTCACCGTCCCGGAAACCCTCGTCGACCCACAGCAACCGCAACAGCGCCGCGGCCCGCTGTGGGACCCGTTGCTCGATCGGCCCCTCCCACCAGCGTCGCAGCGCGTTGTGCACGCTGACGCCGAAGGAGGTGTGCGCCCAGGGCGGCCCCTTGGGCGGCCGCGGCCGGTCCAGATACGTCATCCGGTACCGGCGGGGGCAGTCCTCGAAGGCCGCCAGCCGCGACGGCGTGCAGGAAAAAAGCCGGCGGGGCAGGCCGGTGAGCTCCAGTTGCGCCATCACTCACTCTATAGTCTCTACCGGCCTCGCCTCGGTTACCGGACGCCCGCTCGGGCGGCGCCGCCCGAGTCAAGGCGAGGGGTTAATCAAGGCGAGGGGTTAATCAAGGCGAGGGATTAGTCGGGGTGGGGGTTACCCAAGAGCCAGGGTGGAGGGTACCCAAGAGATCAGGCTCCTGGACGAATCGGCGCGCGGCTGGCATGCTCTTGCCATGCAGTGCAGTCGACTCACGTGCCGCCGACTCGCATGTCACGGCACGTCGCTACGGCTGTTTTATGGGGACCGGGCACGGTCCCCGCTCCGCCGCTGATCTCACGCGGCACAAGCGCCAGACCCAGGCCCGGTCCGCCTCCGGGTTGTCTCGGCCTGGGGTGCGCCGGGCCTCCGACCGAAAGGCCCACTTGTGGAGAACGTCGTCGACGCCCCCAGCACCGCGCCGGCCATCGCCTCGATCGACGAGGGACGACAGCTCATCGATGACATCGATGCTCAGCTGCGTGATCTCGTCGCGACCCGGCGGGATCTGTCCCAGCAGATCCAAGCGCTGCGCTCGGCCGAGGGCGGGCCTCGCATCCAGCACGCCCGGGAGAACGAGATCATCGCGATCTGGGCGGACAAGCTGGGGCCTCGTGGGGTCGAGATCGCGATGGCGGTGCTGACGCTCTGCCGCGGTACCGTGCGGTAGGCACCCGGGTATCCGCCGGTGCGGCGCGCGGCCGCCGTTCGCACCAGCCCGCCGCACCGGCCCGATCATCACGGCGGACGTAACGAACGCTCGCCCCCCCGCCGCCGTCGGCGTTCCCGGTCGCGGTCCTTCGCCCGGTCACCGTCCGGCCCCTCCAGCTCCGCGAGCAACCCCCGCAGCTCCGAACGCAGAAAGTCCCGGGTGGCGAGCTCGCCGATCGTGATGCGCATCGCGGCCAGTTCGCGGGCGAGGTATTCGGTGTCCTCGCGGTTACGGATGGTCTGCTCGCGGTCCTGGGCGAGGTTCGCGCGGTCCCGGTCATCCTGGCGGTTCTGCGCCAACAGGATGAGCGGTGCCGCGTACGCGGCCTGCAGCGACAGGACCAACGTCAGAAAGATGAACGGGAAATTGTCGAACCGGACGGACTGCGGGGCGATGATGTTGTAAGCGACCCACAGCACAATCACGACGCTCTGCGCAACGAGGTACCGGGCCGTGCCGATGAAACGCGCCACCCGCTCCGCGATCCGCCCGAAGGCGTCCGGCTCGTAGGCGGAGCGCAGGGCGGACCGCCGGGACAGCCGCGGCTGATCGAGGCGGGCGCCTCGCGGCCGGCGGCGTCCCAGACGTCCCAGACCTCCCAGACGTCCCAGACCTCCCAGACGTCCCAGACCTCCCAGACCTCCCAGACCTCCCAGACGTCTCATGAGGCGGCCGGGGAGCTGCCCGCCTCACCGCGGGAGCCTGGTTCCACGTCGCCCGCGGCGGGCGGAGTCAGTGCCCCGGGGGTCGCCCGCGCATCCACGTCCGCGTCGAGCTGTCGCTCCCGCCAGTTCGCGGGAAGCAGGTGGTCGAGCACGTCGTCGACGGTGACGACGCCGACGAGCCGGCCGGCGCGGTCGAGAACCGGTGCCGCCACCAGGTTGTAGGACGCCAGATGACGGGTGACCTCGGCCAGCGGGGTCTCCGGCCGCAGCGAGGCGATGTCGACGTCGATCACGCCACCGACCAGGGTCGCCGGCGGCTCACGCAGCAGCCGCTGGAAGTGGGCGAGACCGAGGTAGCGGCCGGTGGGCGTCTCGTAGGGCGGACGCACCACGTAGACCTGCGCGGCGAGCGCCGGGGAAAGCTCGGGTTCGCGGATGCGGGCCAGCGCCTCGGCGACCGTCGCGTTCGGGGCGAGCACGACCGGCTCGCTGGTCATCATGCCGCCGGCCGTGTCGTCGGCGTAGAGCAGCAGACGGCGCACGCCGGCGGCCTCGTCGGGCTCCATCAGCCGCAGGAGACGCTCCGCGTCGTCGGCGGGCAGCTCGCCCAGCAGGTCCGCCGCGTCGTCGGGGCCCATCGCCTCCAGCACGTCGGCGGCCCGCTCGTCGGCGAGTCCCCCGAGCAGCTCGACCTGCTCGTCCTCCGGCAGCTCCTCGAGGACGTCGGCAAGCCGCTCGTCGTCAAGGGCGGCGGCGACCTCCGCGCGCCGTTTCTCGGACAGGTCATGCAGCAGCGACGCGAGGTCGGCGGGCCGCAGCTTCTCGAACGCAGCGAGCAGGTTCGCGGCCCCCTGCCCCTCCTCGGGCAGCGAGAAGCCGGTGACCTCGTCCCAGGCAACCGTCTTCACCTCGCCGCGCCGGCCCCGGCCGACCCGCACCGCCACCTGGTCGAGCACCCAGTCGCCGCCGCGGACCAGTTCGATCGCGGCGTCGACGACGGTCACCTCGACACCGGACGAGATGAGCGTCACCCGCCGGTCGAGCAGCTCGCCGAGCACCCGGGTCTCGTTCGGGCGCTGTTGGAAACGCCGCCAGCTCAGCCGGGCCGAGGACAGCACCACCGCGCCCGACTCCACCCCGGTGACCCGGCTCATCGGCACGAAGATCGGTCGGCGTTGGACCTCGACGGCCAGGCCCAGGACGCGGGGCGGCTCATGCCCGAGTCGCAGCGTCGCGATCACATCGCGCACCCTGCCGACCTGGTCGCCGTTCGGGTCCAGGACGAGCAGGCCCGCCAGCCGGCGGCAGTAGACGCGGGACGGGGCCGGGCGGGAGACCATGCCCATCACCGGGCGATGCCTGCGAAGTGCAACACACCGGCCCACGACGGCGCTGCAGACCTGTTCACGGCCGGAGGTTACCCGGCCCGGGACATCCCACAACCCGGAGAGGTCGGCCGGATCAACACCGTCGCGCGGGCCGCCGGCAAACCGCCCGGCGTTCCGGGGCCGGGGATCGGCCTACAGGCACTGCCTACAGGTACTGCCTCGACGGATTGACCATGGCGCGGACGGTCTTGCCGTCATGGAACTCCCCGATCGCCGTCATCGACCAGGTGGGAGCCCCGCGATCGCGCTGCACCCGGCACATCACCAGTCCGGTGGACGGCTTGGAGTCGGACAGGTCGAACCGGACAAGCTCCTGCCCGGTGAGATCGTCATACAACCGGCAGTAGGCGTTACGCACCTCGACGAAGGTCTGTCCCTGGAAACTGTTCACCGTGAAGATCAGGGTGACGACGTTCCCCGGCAGGGCACCGAGATCGACCAAGATTGTCTCGTCGTCCCCTTCGCCATGGCCGGTCAGGTTGTCCCCGGAGTGGCGCACGGCTCCCCGGGCGCCTTTCTTGGACATGAACCAGACCTTGTCGACGTCCTTGCCGCGCTCGTCGAACAGGATGCAGGACGCGTCGAGGTCGATCGACTTCCCGTGCTGGGCCGGATCCCACCCAAGGCCCATCCGGACCCGGGTGAGCGGCGGCGCGCCGGTCTTCACCAGCGAGACGCTCTGCCCCTTGGCGAGCGATACCCGCCCCTTGTCCAGGTTCACCCGGCCACCCTGCTGACCGGGCGCTCCCGGCGCGGGAGGCGGCGGACCCCACTGCTGACCGCCCGGCTGCGACCCCCACTGCGGGCCCCCCGCCGGGGTCGGCGCGGGCGGCGGACCCCACTGCGGCTGAGCGGGCGGGGGCGGCGGCGGACCCCACTGTTGACCGGGCGGGGGCTGCGGTGTCCCCCACTGCGGCTGACCGGGCGCTCCCGGCGCGGGAGGCGGCGGACCCCACTGCTGACCGCCCGGCTGCGACCCCCACCGCGGGCCCCCCGCCGGGGTCGGCGCGGGAGGCGGCGGACCCCACTGCCGACCGCCCGGGGGCGTGCCGTACGGTGCCGGGGCTGCCTGCGGGTGGGGCGGGGCCACGGGTGGCTGCACGACCTGCGTCGCGGCCTCGGAGGTGCCGGGGTCGTCGACGGTGATGCCGAAGTCAGTCGCGATGCCGGCCAGCCCCGAGGCGTAGCCTTGGCCGACCGCCCGCACCTTCCAGGTCCCGGCGCGCCGGTAGAGCTCGACGAGAATCAGCGCCGTCTCGCTGCTCAGCCCGGACGGATCGAAGCGGACGAGCTCGGCGCCGCCACGCGCGTCCCGCACCACGATGCTCAGGCCGCGCAGGGCGGCGAAGGTGGCCGGCCCGCTGCCGTCGAGACTCCCGGTGACGACCACCTTGTCCATCTCCGGCGGGACCGCGGCCAACGTGCACTCCAGCGCGGACGGCGGTACGAGACGCACCCCGGGACCCGTCGGCTGGTTGAAAAAGACGAAGTCGTCGTCGGTGCGCACCTTGCCGTGGATGGTCACCAGGATCGCCGCGATGTCCAGCGGACTCGACGAGGCGATCTCGACCCGGACGTCGGTAGTGGGCAACGCGGCGTTGCCGCCCTTGGTCAGCATCTGTGCCATGAACCCCTCCAACGTCGCACCACGATAACTCCCGCACCGGCCACGACGGTTCCCGGGATCACTGCCGACCATACGATCGCAGGTATGGAACAACGTGGCGGGGCATCGGCCTGGTGAGCGACAGCGCGATCCTGCGATCGGTCGAGGAGCATGCGGCGGCGCTCTTCGGACCGGACACCGGTCGGGCCGCGGTCACGTTCCTCGGCACCGACCAGATCGAGGTGCTGCGGTTCGGCCCGGACCAGGCGGGCGTCATCCGCTATCTCACCCTGGGTATGTCCCGGGAGCCGATGACGGCGGCGACGACGACCGTGCGCGACCCCGCCGGCCCGCGGGCCGAACTCGTGCTGTCCCTGCGCGGGCGGCGCGACAGCGTGCTGCGGCGGTTGGCCGTGCTGGCCGCCGTCCCGACGGTCGAGGGCCGTCCGGTGGCTCCCGGGTCCGGCCTGGATCTCGGGGAACCGCTCTGGGACGGCGCACCGTTCACCGCGGTGCTCGTCGGCGAGCCCGGCGGGCTCATCCCCGATCTCGCCACCGGGCTCGCACCTGTCCGCTTTCTCCCCCTGCTTCCGATGACCCCCAACGAGTCCGCCTACAAGCGGGTGCACGGCCCGGACGCGCTGCACCAGCGGTGGCTGGCGGCCGGGACGGATCTGCGCGACCCCGGCCGCCGGGAGGTCCATCTCGGCTGACCCCCGGCGTGGGGGTGATCCGCTGTGAACGGGCCGCGAGTTCATCCGTTTCCACTACTCTCATCCAGTTGTGACCCGTGACGCCGCGGCCGGCTCTCCGCGTTCCCGCCGATTCCCGCGGGCGCCCTCGCCGTCAGCCGCCACCGGCTCGCCGTCAGCCGCCACCGGTCAGACTGGTCGACCGGCCGGCACCGATCCGTCGGCACGCGCCGATCCGGGCACCGGTCCTCGCGCCGCCGCCCGGTCCGGCCACGGGACGAACCCGGGGGCCGATCCACGTCGCCGTGCCGTCCTGCTCGGCGGCCTCGGGCTGGCGGGCGCCGCGCTGGGCGGGGCGAGCCTGGCGGCCTGCGGCGGCTCCGGCGGTTCGATCCCGGCCCCCGCGCCGACCCTGCGGGCACCCACCCCGATCGCGGGCGTCACCGACGGGGTCTTCGGGCTCGGGGTCGCCAGCGGCGACCCGTTGCCGGACGGCGTCATCCTCTGGACCCGGCTCGCGCCGAGGCCGACCGAGGGCGGCGGCATGCCCACGCGGGACATTGAGGTCGACTGGCAGATCGCGACGGACGAGGGTTTCCGCGATGTGGTGCGCGCCGGCACGCAGACCGCGCAGACGGCGTTCGCGCATTCCGTCCACGTCGACGTCCGCGGACTCGCGCCGGAGCGTGACTACTTCTACCGGTTCCGTGCCGGCACCGTGCTCAGTCCAGTCGGCCGGACCCGGACGGCCGCGGCACCTGGGAGGGGACCGGAATCGACCGGCGGTGCCCTGACCTTCGCGCTGGCCTCGTGCCAGGACTTCCAGAACGGGTACTGGCCGGCCCTCGACGGCATCGCCACCGACGCGCCGGACCTCGTCGTCCACGTCGGCGACTACATCTACGAGTACGACCCGAAAAGCAACTACCCGGACCGGCGGCACACCACCCCGCAGCGGCCCGGTCTGGACCAACTCCAGACGCTGGCGGACTACCGCAACCGGTACGGCCAGTACAAGTCCGATCCTGCCCTGCAGGCCGCTCATCACGTGGCCCCCTGGGTCGTCACCTGGGACGATCACGAGGTCGAGAACAACTACGCCGGACTGATCGACGAGGCCGGCGACGCCGGGGAGCAACGGCAGGACCCTGCGGTGTTCGCCCGCCAGCGTGCCGCCGCCTACCAGGCGTACTACGAACACATGCCGATCCGCGCGGAGCTGAATCCGGGATCGCCCGACATGCGGATCTACCGGCGGTTCGTGTTCGGGAACCTGGTGACGTTCAACGTCATGGACACCCGGCAGTACCGGACCCGGCAGCCCGGCGACTCCCCGCAGGGCATCGGGCTCGCATCCCTGGGCCGGGACAACACGGCCGGCACGATGGCCGGCGCCGCCCAGGAACGCTGGTTGCGCGACGGCCTGACCACGTCGCGGACCCGCTGGAACGTCCTCGCCCAGCAGACGATGATGGCCCAGCTGAACGGGCAGCTACCCCTCGGCGAGGGACCACGGCTGGCCAACCTGGATCAGAACGACGGGTACGGCCCCTACCGGACCCGGCTGCTGTCGGAGATCCGCGACAGCGGCGTGCGCAACCCGGTGGTGCTCTCCGGTGACATCCACTGCGCCTGGGTAAACGACCTCCGGGTCGATTTCGACCGGCCCGAGACGCCGGTCGTCGCGACGGAGTTCGTCTGCACCTCGATCAGCTCGGCCTTCTTCCTCGTCAGCGAGGACTTCATCCGGCAGAACAATGCCCGACTCAACCCGCATGTCCGGTATTTTCGCGGTGACCGGCGAGGTTACACGCGCGTTCGCGTCACCCCGGACGAATGGCGCGCGGACATGCGGGTCGTCGCCGACATCGCCCATCGCCACTCGCCCACGTCCACGGATGCCACCTGGGTGGTCGAGAACGGGCGGCCCGGCGCGCGGCCGGCCTGAGAGCGAGCGTGCGGCGGCACGCTCCGGCCCTGCCGGCCCGCACTGCCGGCCCGCGCCCTGCCGGCCGATTTCCACCCGATTCATCGGAAAAGGCGCGGGAATTCGACCACCGGGTGGCCTCACTGGCCTGCGCATCGCGAATAAATCCGAAGAAACTCGACGGTTCTACGGCCAGGACACCGGTCGCCACGTTAGCCTTTCCCCGGCCCGTCCGCCGCTTTCCACACGCCTTCTGGCGCCGCGCGGACGACGAACATCGGGAGCCGAACGTGACGATTCTACACCAACCGAGAGAACCGGGCGGAGCGGCGGATACCGGGACGCAGCCAGCGGATATCGTCGCCGCGCACACCAGGCCACGTACCCCTTTGCTCGGCTATCTGCGGACGACGTCCCACAAGGACATCGCCATCCTGTACGCCGTCACGTCGTTCGGGTTCTTCCTCTTCGCCGGTGTCCTGGCCATCATGATGCGGGCGGAACTCGCCCGCCCGGGGCTGCAGTACTTCTCCAACGAGCAGTACAACCAGTTTTTCACGATGCACGGCACGCTGATGCTGCTCATGTTCGCGACCCCGCTGGCGTTCGCGTTCGCGAACTTCCTCGTGCCGCTGCAGATCGGCGCGCCGGACGTGGCGTTCCCGCGGCTGAACGCGCTGTCCTACTGGTTCTTCCTGTTCGGCAGCCTGACGGTGATCTTTGGGTTCCTGACCCCGAACGGCGCCGCGTCCTTCGGCTGGTTCGCCTACTCGCCGCTGAANANCNAGGTGTACTCGCCGGGGGCCGGGTCGGACCTGTGGATCGTGGGTCTCGCGGTCTCCGGTGTCGGTACCATCCTCGGCGCCGTCAACATGATCACGACGATCCTGACGATGCGGGCCCCGGGCATGACGATGTTCCGGCTGCCGATCTTCTGCTGGACCTTCCTGGCGACCTCGATCCTCGTGCTGATCGCCTTCCCCGTGCTCGCCGCGGCGCTGCTCGCCCTGGAGGCCGACCGGCGCTTCGGCGCGCACGTGTTCGACGCCGCCAACGGCGGCGCGCTGCTCTGGCAGCACCTGTTCTGGT
>NZ_JDWE01000031.1:0-57849 GCF_000685765.2 Frankia sp. BMG5.23 | reverse complement strand
AGGTACCTGGTCGGTCGACCAGATGGCGGCGTTCAGCGCGGCGGCCCATCCGCTGACCGCCGCGCTCTCCCTCGTCTCCGGCGGAACCCACGCCTGAGCCGGCCATCCGGCGAGCCGACCCTCCGTCCTGTTCCGGAGGGCATCCTGTTCCGGAGGGCATCCTGTTCCGGAGGGCATCCTGTTCCGGAGGGGTTGCCGTGCCGGCGCTGACGCCCGGGGCCACCGAACCGCGGATGGTCCCGGACGCCGCGCGACCGTCCGCCGCCGGCCCCGACCCGGGGGTCCGTGGCGACGACGACACCGCGACGCGGGTGGCAGGAGCACGGCGTCAGTCCACGGCACCCCGCCGCGTCACGGCATCCCGGACATGGTCGATGACCGAGGCGATCGGACCTACCGTCCACTGCTTGGCGGTCGAACCGGCGGCTGACGGGTGCGGATGGGTGGGAGCGAACTTCTCCGCCGTCCGAAGCCGACGGCCCATGCTTTCCAGCTGCCTGGCGTCGCGGGCCGCGTGCACCCGGGGGAACTCCTCGTTTTCCTCATGCTCGGCATGGTCGACAACGGCCCGTTCGAAGTCCGCCAGCTTCGCATCGAACTCGGCGCTACCGACATCCATCTTCTCCAGCGCCAGCAGCACGCGGGTGGCCTCGTCCTCCTCGTGGTTGCGCGCCTCGGCCACCCGGCTGTCGATCTTCTTCGTAACCGGCCGCACGACCATCTCCTCGGCGGTCTCGTGCGCGGCGAGCAACGCCCGCAGCTCGTCGAACGCCCGGCGCTTGTGCTCGCCCGCCGCCGACTTCACGTCCGCGAACAGCTCGCGGATGCGGGCGTGCTGTTCGAGCAGGACTCCCACGACGTCGTCGTGGGAGAACTGCGCCGCTCGGCCGCCGTCGAACCCAGCGTCATTGATCGGCATGATGTCCTCCTCATCACGGTCCGCCCATCGAGACCTCGATGTCGGCGTGCCCCGAGACGGCACTCGAAATCGCGCGGCATCGAGGACGCCCGACCGGCGGGGCCCAACCGGCACGTTGGGCTCGTCAACCTGCCCCGGCCGGATCGGGGTACCGAGAGTGCCCCGATCCGGCCGGGGCAGCTCGCCGCCTACCGACGTCCCCAATCAGGGCCAGTACGAAGTAGCCACCTAAACGGCCCCATGAGTAGCTCATAATTCCTAGTAACCCGTCGGCGCGATGACGGTGAGTTGATGCCTGGGAGCACCTGCGCCGTCCGGTCACGCCGCACCGGTCACGCCGACCGGCGCGTACGACGGAATAACGCCGATACCCTCCCAAAGACACGTATAGTGATAATTCCTGGCGTCCAGGCTTGAGTCGAAGCTTGAACCGAAGGCGACCGGCCGAGGCATGCCCCTCGCATCGCGGGATTCGGCCGGCGCCGTTGCCGGGAGGCAATGGCTCCCTCGGTCGGCAGGACCGGCTCGATACGATGCGCCTCGGGTCGATCATCCGACCAGCCGTGCCGGGCGGACGGATACCCCTTTTCGGCCATAGCCACAGGTCCCGCAATGGCCACAGGTCCCGCAATCTCCAGGCCTTTGGCCCCGCCGGGGCCGCTGGGCCGCTGGGCCGCTGGGCCGCTGGGCCGCTGGGCCGCCGCATCCGGCGGATGATCGGACCAGGCCGCGGTTGCGGGCCCGGGACGGGCACTCGGGCCGAGGCCCTGACCAGGAGAAGCGGTCAGCGTCTACGGCGTGTCGTGAGAAGTCCGCAACCGGTCCGGATCTGCCGCGGACGGGCCGGCGCGGCAGGTCTGGACCGGGTGGGACGCCACGCGCCGTCTCCGTCCCCGTCGCCGTGACGTTTCCGGCCCACCGCAGGGGGTGAAGAAATACCCGCACGCCGCACTCGAGGGAGACGACGGCGCTCCCACCCGGGTTCCCCGGAAATTGGCTATGTTCCGCGGCGCGAACGAATATCACCGAAGGAATTTTGCGCGCGGACTCCGCGAACGCTCCGACCGCCAGCCGGACCAGATTTCGACCCGATATCACCACGGTCGGGACACGGGCGCCGATCGGCGCTTGATCCACCGGCGGACTGGATCAACCAGCGGAAAAGGAGGACGGTACTCCTGTCCGCCGCGTACCGACAGTTCGTCCGGGACACCGGGAAAACGATCGAGAAAACGCCTGGCCGCCCTTTACGGTGCGTGGTCGCCGGGCCGGGCCGAGGACTAGAGCAGGCCGGTCTGCCCGGACCAGATCTGATTGGTTCCGCAAAGTGCTTGCCGCCCGTGGGATCGATGCGGGAGGCTTCCCATGCGCGGCGAGACGACGCGCGTTCCGTTCGAGACAAGCGCAGGTCTCCTGTTGACTCGACGCCATGGGGGGGGTTACACCAACGGAGCGCCCATAGATGTCATCGCTACTCAGGGAAGGCGGGACTCACCCAGCGCAGCATCGGAACTTCGACGTCCCGCATTTCGTGTCGGTTCGATGTACCTGCGGTCGGCGGCCAGCCGCCGGGATCCGTCACGCCCGCACATTCCTATGACCGTGCACAGGCCGCGCCTTCTACATGTGCGTCGGGTCAATAGAAACCGCACTCCGGGAAAACCCCCATACCCCCAGTGTAAACCCCCACTCCCAGTGGGAAAACTGCCCCTGCGAAAACCAGAGATAGGTGGAGTCTGTCATGACCGAACCCGTGCAGGCCGGTACGGATGCCGGCGGCGAAGAGCCCCGGCTGAGTCTGAGCACGGCGGCCGCGCGCAATCTCGCGACGACCACCAAGTCCGTTCCGCAGATGCAGGAGATCACCTCCCGGTGGCTGCTGCGGATACTGCCATGGGTCCAGGCGTCCGGCGGCGTGTACCGGGTCAACCGCCGTCTGACCTACGTACTCGGGGACGGACTCCTCACGTTCACCACCACCGGATCCGAGGTCCGGGTCGTTCCGCGCGAACTCGGCGAGCTGCCCGCCCTGCGGGGCTTCGACGGCGAGGTGCTCGATGCGCTCGCGGACCGCTTCGCCCAACGGGAATTCGCTGCCGGAGACGTGCTGGTGGAGAGCGGTCAGGCCGCCGACCAGGTGTTCCTGATCGCGCACGGTAAGGTCGGCAGGTTCGGCCTCGGAGAGTACGGCGACGAGCGGGAACTCGGCGTACTCGCCGACGGCGAGTACTTCGGTGACGAGGCGCTGGTCGAGGAGGACCTGACCTGGGAGTTCACGGCCCGCGCACTCACCGGTACGACGGCCCTCGTCCTGTCGCGCCAGCAGTTCTCCGAACTCGCCGACTCCTCCGACGAGCTGCGGCGTCACCTCGACGAGTACCGGACCCGGCTCCAGCCCCCGAGCAACCGCCTGGGCGAAGCGGAGATCGCGATCGCCGCCGGGCACACCGGGGAACCGGACCTGCCGGGGACGTTCGTCGACTACGAACTGGCCCCCCGCGAGTACGAGCTCAGCGTCGCCCAGACCGTGCTACGCATCCACAGCCGGGTGGCGGACCTCTACAACGAACCGCACAACCAGCTGGAGCACCAGATCCGGCTCACCGTCGAGGCCCTGCGCGAACGCCAGGAGCACGAACTGGTGAACAACCCCGACTTCGGGCTGCTGCACAACGCCGACCTCCGTCAGCGTATTCACACCCGGAGCGGTCCGCCTACCCCGGATGATCTCGACGACCTGCTGAGCCGCCGACGCAGCACACATTTCCTGCTCGCCCACCCGCGGACCATCGCCGCGTTCGGCCGGGAATGCACCGCCCGTGGCATCTACCCGGCCACCGTCCTCCTCCACGACCAGCACGTGCCGGCCTGGCGTGGCGTTCCCCTGCTCCCGTTGAACAAGATTCCGATCAGCGGGACCGGTACCACGTCCATCCTCGCGCTGCGCACCGGTGAGGAGAACCAGGGGGTGATCGGCCTGCACCACGCCGGCCTGCCGGACGAATACGAGCCCGGCCTGTCCGTGAGATTCGCGGGTATCAGCGACAAGGCCATCATCTCGTACCTGGTGACCACGTACTACTCCGCGGCGGTGCTCGTCCCCGACGCGCTCGGTATCCTGGAGAACGTCGAGATCGGTCGGTGACACCCGGCCGCGCGAGCCGCTGGGACCACCCGGAACCCGCGGAATTACGCGGAATTACGCGAGATCACATGAGATCACATGAGATCACGCTGGGTTCCGGAAGGGTTCCGCGGGGCTCCGCGGCATCCCGGCCCGATCTCTCCCGGCCGCCCCGAACGTTCACTTCTCCGCTGCCACCTCGGCAGACCCGGTGCACCTTCCCCGGGGCCGGTTCCCCGGGGAAGGTGCACCGGTGCCGGATACGGATAAGGATCCGTATCCGGCCGACTTTCGGGGCCGGCCGTCCAGCCCGTGACCGAGAAGGGTTCACCAGCGGGTCATGCAGCCTTTCACGCTACCGGAGTTCTACGTGCCCTATCCGGCACGGCTCAATCCGAACCTGGAACAGGCCCGCGTGCACAGCAGGGCTTGGGCCGACGAGATGGAGATGATCGACTCTCCGCAGCACGGAACCGCGATCTGGACCGAGGCCGACTTCGACGCACACGACTACGCCCTGCTCTGTGCATACACCCATCCGGACTCCGTCAGCCGAAAACTCGATCTGGTCACCGACTGGTATGTCTGGGTTTTCTACTTCGACGACCACTTCCTGGAGCTGTACAAGCGGTCCCACGACATGGCCGGCGCCCGGGCCTACCTCGACCGCCTGCCCGCCTTCATGCCCGTCGACGGTGAGATCACCGAGACGCCGACCAACCCGGTGGAACGCGGACTCGCCGACCTGTGGACCCGGACCGTCCCGGAGCGTTCCGCCGACTGGCGGCGGCGGTTCGCGGTCAGCACCAAGAACCTGCTGGACGAGTCCCTGTGGGAACTAGCCAACATCAACGCCGGCAGGCTCGCCAACCCGATCGAATACGTCGAGATGCGGCGCAAGGTCGGCGGCGCGCCCTGGTCGGCGAACCTCGTCGAGCACGCCGCCGACGCCGAGGTGCCGGCCCAGGTCGCGGCGACCCGGCCGCTGCAGGTACTGCGGGACACCTTCGCCGACGCCGTGCATCTGCGCAACGACCTGTTCTCCTACCAGCGCGAGGTCGAAGAGGAGGGCGAGCTCAGCAACGGCGTGCTCGTCATCGAACGTTTCCTCGGCTGTGGAACCCAGGAGGCCGCCGACACGGTCAACGACCTGCTCACCTCGCGGCTGCACCAGTTCGAGCACACCGCGGTCACCGAACTGCCGGCGGTCCTCGAGGAGCACGGTGTCGACCCGGGGAGCCGGCTGGAGGTCCTGGCGTACGTGAAGGGTCTGCAGGACTGGCAGTCAGGGGGCCACGAATGGCACCTGCGCTCGAGCCGGTACATGAACCGGGCCGTGGCGCCTGAGAGCGGCGAGCTCAGCGGACTCCTCGGACTCACCGGTCTCGGTACCTCGGCGGCCCGGATTGTGCCGTCCCTCGTCACCACCACACCGCGCCGGATCCGCTCCTTCACGCACATCCCGCACCAGATCGTCGGGCCGCTGCGCCATCCCGACTTCTGCATGCCCTTCTCGACCGGGCAGAGCCCACATCTGGACGCCTCCCGCCGGGAAAACATCATCTGGGCCCGGGCGGTAGGGATGCTGGACCCGATTCCGGGCATCTGGGACGAACACAAACTGCGGGCGTTCGACTTCGCGCTGTGCTCGGCCGGAATCCATCCGGACGCGACCCTGCCGGAACTGAATCTGACGACGGACTGGCTCACCTGGGGGACCTACGCCGACGACTACTACCCGGTAATCTTCGGCCGCACCCGGGACATCCTCGGGGCCAAGGTGTGCAACGCCCGGCTGTCGGAGTTCATGCCGCTGGACTCCCCCGTCACCGCGGTGCCGGCCAACGCGTTGGAACGCGGTCTGGCCGACCTGTGGACGCGCACCACCGAGACCATGGCGCCAGGCGCGCGCGAGACGTTCCGCGGCACCGTCGAGGTTATGATCGACAGCTGGCTGTGGGAGCTGGCAAACCAGGCCCAGAATCGCATTCCCGACCCGATCGACTACATTGAGATGCGCCGGGCGACCTTCGGTTCGGATCTGACGATGAGCCTGGCCCGGCTGGCCCGGCTGGCCCAGGAACAGACCGTGCCACCCGAGATCTACCGCACCCGGCCGATCCAGGCCTTGGAGAACGCGGCCGCGGACTACGCCTGTCTCCTCAACGACGTCTTCTCCTATCAGAAGGAGATCCAGTTCGAGGGTGAGATCCACAACTGTGTCCTCGTCGTCGAGAACTTCCTCGACTGCGACCGGGAGCGTGCCCTCGCGGTGGTCAACGATCTGATGACCTCCCGGATACGCCAGTTCGAGCACATCGTGGCGCACGAGCTTCCGGCGCTGTTCGACAGCTTCGCCCTGGACGCGTCGGCGCGGCAGGCGCTGCTGGGCTACGCGCGGGAACTCCAGAACTGGCTGGCCGGGATCCTCCGCTGGCATGAGGGCACGCATCGGTACGAGGAGTCCGAACTGCGGTACCACCCAGCGGCGGGAGTACGGCCCTTCGGCGGCCCCACGGGCCTGGGCACCTCGTCCGCCCACGTCCGCCCACGTCCGGCCGCGGCGGCCGGCGCGGCCGGCGATAGTGAAATGTAGTCAGCTCGCATGCCTGGTTGGCGGTCGGACCGGCTGGCGGCCGACGGGGAACACGACGGTCGGGAACATCGTGTCGGGCAGACGCAGCAACTCGGCGAGGGCCTGGTCGTCGAAGGCCGTCACGGCGCATCCGGCCAGCCCGAGTGCGGCCGCGACCAGGTAGAGGTTCTGCACGGCGATTCCCGCGTCGAGGTGCAGGGTGCGGTAATGGCGTGCCGGGTACTTCACGAGAGTCGTGTCGAGCCGGGCGACTACGACGACCGCCATGGGCGCCCGTTCGGCGAACTCGGGTTGGACCAGCACCGAACGCAACGCCGCCGTCGGCTCGCCGGACCGCAACGTCTGCAGGCAGTGGTCCTCGGCGTCGTACCGGAACACGCCGCCGGGCAGCTGCGCACCGCGCGCAATGACGAGATAGATGGACAGTGAATGCAGGCCACCTGCCGACGGCGCCATCCACATCCGGTGCTGACTGCCGTCGGGCAGTCGGACATCCCGCTGCGGACCCACCGCCCAGCGTAGGAGCGAGGAGACATTCTCGGCGGTCGGCGCCTCGGCATCGAACCGGTACCAGGACCTGCGTGCCGCGAGCACCTGGCCGAACTCGACCGGCAGGTCCGCGCGCGGTGCCGGCAGCGGAATCCGGCAGGTGGCGGCGCGCAGTCCGTCGAGCATCACCTGCCGGGTCGGCGGACCATTGAGGACCTGTTGGACCCGCCGGATACGCTCCAGCGCGGTGACGTCCTCGGCCACACTCGTCCCTTCGGTTACGTCGCTAATGCGCTAATGCGGCAGCGGGAGGTCGCGCCGGGTGGTGCCCGCCGCGGCGAGTTGCCTGGCCAGCCGGGCGCCGCCGAGGAACGGAAGGCCGACAGAGGTGTTCGAGTACAGGCCGGGGGCCAAGGTGTGCACGACCCGCATGCCGGTGGGGCGCACGTCTTCGGTGGTGACGTCGACCGATGTCACCGGGTGGCCGGCGTCGGCGAGCGTGCGCGCGAGCACCGTCGGGTCGTCGACTCCGGCGTGCCGGGCGTCCCGGTCGAGGGTCTCCCAGCCGATCGTGCCGGTGAGGGCCTCGGCGAGTTCGGCCTCCAGCCGGTCCTGCAGGCGAGAGTCGAGGAAGAGCTGGAGGTGGGTGCAGTACTCGACGACGTCCGCCAGGTCGTCTCGGCAGTCGTCGAGGTACCGTCGGTCAGCTCGCCACGGCTTGAGGGGGCTGTGCGGGTTGCGTGCGGCGCGCATGTAGGGGCCGTCGGGGTCGTCGAGGTCGGCGACGAACATCTGCAGCTGGAAGGCTTCGGCAAGGGCCTTGCGCAGCGCCGGCGTGGTGGTGGTCCGGCACGCTGCTCCCATGGTCAGGTAGCCGGTCGCCGTGTCGTGCACCAGGGCGCCGACGACGACGAGGCCGAACTCGTTCGGGAATTCGACGAACCGGGTCGTCATGCTTCCGTACGCGCCCATGGCAAGCTGCGCGATCCAGGGGGGCGGGGTGATGGCCCGCAGCGGCCGGCGGCCGTGCCAGGCCATGGTCAGCGTGTCACGTTCGATCATCTGGCAGATCGCCGACCATTGCGCCGAGCGCTGGTCCATACCGGCGGCCAGGCCGGCGCTGAGGACCGGGCTGAGGTAGGGGAACCCGCGGGCCTGGGCCTGGTGGGCGTAGGACACCCAGACGAGCTGCGCGGGTACCCAGACGGGGGTGCCAGCAAGCAGGTCGGTGCCGGACGTCCATTCCAGCTCGAGATCCTCGCGGTACTCGGTGAACGGGAAGTAGGGCCCGGCGTACTGGGCGGGTGAGTACAGCACTACCGAGCGCGGGTCAAGCACGGTGGCGCGGTCCGCCGTGAGCTCTTTGTGGGTGGCGCGGCGCAGTCCGGCGGGGACGAGGTTCCCGCAGTAGCGTTCGACGGCCTCGCCGACGGCGGGCCCGAGGGCGGCGTCGTCGTCGAGCAGGGCGTAGCCGGCTCCGGCGAAGTCACTGGCCCAGGCGGAGAACCTGGTGGTGTCGGAGAGAACGGCGGTGTACATGGTGAATTCGGGCGGCAGGGTGGCGGGAATGGCGTTGCGTTCGATCCGGCGGATGATCCCGGTTCGGGGGGCGAGGATCGCGGCGAGGTCCATGGGTGCTCCTCAGACGTGCGGGATCGGGTACGGATAAAGGGCGTCTTCGGTGATCTTTCCGGCAGCCAGGCCCAGCTGGGCGGGTACGTCGTAGAGCCGCTCGCCGCCGAGGAACGGGAAGGCCGCGGGCGGGTTGCCGTAGAGCCCGGGGACGATGACCCGCACGACGGTGAGGCCGGCCGCCCGCACGTCCGGGGTGGTGACGTCCACTGACACGGCGGACAGGCCCTGCGTCGCGAGCATGTCGAGGTAGCGTCGATGGGCTGTGCCCCCGTTGGCGTCCCCGTCGGCCCGGGGGATGTCGGCGAGCCGGGTGGTGCGGGTGTCGTCGCGGAGCCGGTCGAGGGGCCGGCCCTGCATTCGTGGATCCAGATAGAGCTGGGCGACCGCGGGCAGGTCGACGAGGTCGCGGAAATCCGGCCGGATGTCATCCGCGTACCGCCGGTCGGCGCGGTAGGGCAGGTACGTGTGCGGGGGTATCTCGCCGCGGGCGACGGCTCGCCAGTGCGCGCTGTCACCGTCCGCGAGCTCGGCGGTCAGTTCCAGCATGGCGAAGGCTTCGACGAGCGCCTTCGTCGCCGCTTCCCGCGGGTCCGCCCGGCATGCCGTGCCGTACGCGATCAGCCCCCGTCCCGGTTCTTCAAGGAAGGCGGCGAGCACCGGAACCGGGAACTGGCTTGGCACCTGGAACAACCGGATGGTGCGACCGGTGCCCTCTCCGTGGGCGATGTCGTGCCGGTCGAGGAGCTCAGCCGCATCGGCGACGGCCCAGCCGGCGGCGCCGCTGGCCCACCAGATGGTGTTCGCGTCGCGTTCGAAGAGCTCTTCCAACGCAAAACGCTCGGCGTGCTCACGGTTCTCGCCAGTGGCGATGCCGGCGTACAGCATGGCGTGGGTGGCCACCTCGTCGGCGTGCGCGCCGCGGAAGTAGTTCAGGTAGGCCATCGACGCGGGCACCAGCACCGGACCCCCGGCGTACAGGTCGCGGCCGGGCACCCAGGCCACCGGTGTCTGGCGGGTGAAGGGCCGGAAGGGGAACCCGCGGGCGCGGTACTGCCGGTCGGAATAGAGCGCCAGGGTCGCCGGGTCGAGAGCCGGCCGCCCGGCCCTGGCGAGATCGTCGTAGCAGGCGATCTCCAGGGCGTCGGGAACGGCGTTGCCGCAGTACCGTTCCACGGCCTCCCCGACCGCGGCACGGCGCGCCCGGTCGTGATCGCCCAGGGCGGCACCGAAGCCAAACCGCTCGGCCGACCAGGTGGCGAACGCACGGGTGTCGGCGGCACGGGCGCTCCAGCCGACCCAGCAACGCGGCATGGCGGGGCTCGGCTGGTAGGGAACGATCTGGGTGAGGACGCCGAGTCGGCGGTCGACGAGACGCCGTTCGGCCGGCGCGGGGGTGGTTGATCTCACGGGTGCTCCAGCACGGGCAGGTCGACCCGGCAGCCGCGGGTTGGACCGGTGTGGATGGTCTGGGTGGCGATCCGGGTGGCGCTGGTGGTGTACCGGTCCTGGCCGGTGTTGGGGGTGCGGGCCAGCCGCGGGAAGTCGCTGCTGGTGACCTGCAGCTCCAGCCGGCTGCCGGGGTGGAGCAGCAGGGCCGTGGCGCCGAGCGGGATCGACACCGTGGCCGCGCCGGGCCCGACGGCAGCGGCGCCGCTGGTGACCTCCAAGGCCCGGCCGTCACCGAGCCGCTCCACCAGCCGGACTATCCAGTCGGTGCCGGGGCCCGTGGTGTCTGCGGCCATCGTGACGGTGGGTGCGCCGACGATGGCAGTCGGCGTCGTCAGTGGCGGGGTCCGGAATGCCACGGCGTCGGCGCGGGCGTCCAGGGGGGCACGGTCGCAGTCCCGCGGGAGGCTGGGGAAGGGGTCGAGCGGGTCGTAGGTGAACCGGTGCTCGGCGGGCCGCTCGGGCGGGTTCGGCAGGAGTGACCCGTCAGCGCTGGCCTGCAGGCCCAGGGTGGCGGTGGACGCCGGCCACCGATCCAGCCAGCGTCCGCCCTCGACGAGGAACACCTTGGTGATCGACGCATCCCGGCCGGCCAGCACGTCAAAGATCCACGCGACCTGGAGGCGTCCCAGCGGCAGTTGCGAGGCGGGCCCGTGCTCCCGCCCACCCGCCGAGCTGGAAGCGGGGGTCGACAGCTCGTGCCCCCACGGCCCGATCACCAGGCCCCGGGCGGGCCTGTTCGGAGCGCGGTCGCGGCCCGCGGTTTCCCACTGCCACAGCGTCTGTGGCAGGAAGAGATCGTACCAGCCGCCGATGTGCAGGGACGGCAGCGAGCAGCGGGCCAGTTCCTGCGTGCTGATGCCCTCCCCGAGGTCGTCGCCAGTACGGTCATGCGGTGCCGGGCTGTCGCCGGTCGTCAACGGAGCCGGGGCTGACAGAGCCGGGGCTGACAGAGCCGGGGCTATGGCGCTCCACCAGCGTGGCACCCGTGCCCAGAGGTGCCGGCCGAGGTCAGCTACCGGCAGGTGCCGCAGCAGGTCCGGCTCACAGCCCAGCATCTGCGCGGACAGCCCGTTCCTGCTGGTGCGGCTCTCGGCGTGCTCGGCCCACCAGCCGGCGTACTCGGCCAGCCGCAGGATCCCCGACGGGTCCACGTTGGCGGGCCGCAGACCCGCGGCGGGTACCTCGCTGATCACTGCGCGCACGAGCTCGGGAACGGTGACGGCGGCTGCCCACGCGGTGAACGAGCCGTAGGAGGCTCCGGCGAGGATCACGTTCCCATCGCACCAGGGCTGGCGGTGGACCCATTCGACCAACGCCCGGCCATCGGCGCGCTCCCCTTGATACGGGGTCCAGGTTCCGCCCGACCCATAGCGCCCCCGCACGTCCTGGGCAACGTAGGCCAGTCCGTTCCGCGCCCACCCGACGCCGTTTGCCAGCAGCGAACCGCGACCGTACGGGGTGCGAGTGACCACCGCCGGGGCGGGTAGCCGGTCGGGACGGTAGACGTCGGTCGCCAGCAGGACGCCGTCCGCCGCCGGTACGGCCTGGTTCGCGTCGATGGCGTGCATGCCCCGGCGCCTAGACCGGGTTGACCGCGAGGTTGGGAAGAGGAAGCACCGGATGCCGGCTGATCGACGCCGTGGTCGGATCGACGACGAGCTGGTGCCCCTCGCTGGGCACGGTGCTTCCCGCCGCCAGCGCCCGCAGGTCGGCGGCGAGCAGCCCCGCCAGCACCGCGGTGGCTGCCGGGGTGAACGGTGCCGGCGGCTTGACCGCGTCGGAATCGAGGTAAGCCCAGTGGGCGATCAGCTCGTCGGGGAGAGCGGCCGCGGCGAGCCGACGTCCTCTGGTGTCCCGGTAGCACGCCGTACGGCCCGGCATCGACAGGGGTCCCACGACGAACGTGTCGCCCTCGGCGTAGCAGCCGTGCCATGGCGTGTGGTGCGCCGCGCACCACTGATCGAGCCGGCACCAGTGCGAGTCCGGCAGCCACCGGGCGCAGCTGACGACGGCGTCCGAGCCGGCTACCGCGGCCTCGTCCGCCGGGCCCACGGTGCACTCGACGTCATCGATGATGTCGCCCAGGAGTTCGGTGAGCTTCCCGACGACCGGACTGTCGCCGTCGAGGTGCACCTTCCAGCCAGCCGGAACGGTCCCCGCACGCCCCGGGCCGACGAACACGCCGCGATCGGTGAGCGCGGCGGTCATGCGCTCGACGGCGGGTCGGTCCGCATCGGGCAGGGGCAGCTGGGTGGCCCCGGCCGCGACGTTCCGCACGAGGGCGAGCAGGCGGTCCTCGCCGCCAATTCGGACGAAGACGTCCCCGGGGGCGCTGTAACGCCAACTCCCGTCGGCGGCCCGGTAGAGATGGTGGCCAGGAGAGAACACGTCGGCTTTCCTCATCGGGTGTGTCGCGGTCGTGATGGGCTGGTCGTGATGGGCTGGTCGTGATGGGCTGGTCGTGATGGGCTGGTTGCGGCCGGCAGGGGTCATGGCCGGCACGGGTCGCGCGCGGGCCGGGATGAACCCGGTAGAGACCGTGACCGTCGAGGACGTCCGAGAAACTGACGGCACCGACGGTCACGGCTTGCACTGGCTCACCAAGGTGCGCTCGGCGCCTTCAGTGAACCGGCGGCACTACTCCTCGTCGTCCCACGCGAACGGGCTCTGGACGAGCGCGTGCGTGGTCGGGTCCTGCGGGGCAGCGAGGACCGGCGCCTCGGCCAGCTCCTCGAACGAGATCTCCGCCATGCTTCACCTCCTTCGCAATAAAACGGTTTTCGTTTTCAAAAGGAACGCTAGCACGAGCGACGTGGGGATGGGCTGATATCCACACATCCGCCGGGCGGCTCGTTCGGGGGCTCATTCGGCGGCTGTCACCGCCCGGACCGCGGCGTCCGGCCCACCGGGCCCGGCCTGCGGCGGGTTGGCCGGTGCCTCGTCGGCCCTGATCAGGTCCTGAAGCCTGCCGGTGTGGCCGAGGCCTGCCATCAGGCCCGCTACCAGCGCCAGGCCGACGCCGGCCGAGGCGGTCAGCAGAGCGGCCCGGGTGCCCCAGGCATCGGCGAGGATGCCGGCGAGCACGGCACCCAGCGGCGTTCCGCCCCAGGCGATCATCCTCGCGGTGGTGTTGACCCGGGCCTGCAGGCGTAGGGGGGTGACGGCTTGCCGGACGACGATGCCGTTTAGGATGACCAGGGAGGTGCTGGCCTGCCAGAGCAGCAGGATGCCCATCCCTGGCAGCCACGCCGTGTTCAGAGACCAGCCGATCAGGGCGAGCGTGCTGGCTCCGAGCGCACCGAGTGTGATCGTTCCGGTGGGGACGTGTCGGTGCACGCGGCTGAGCAGCTGGCTGACGATCAGCGTTCCGAGCGCGGCGGCGACGTAGAGGAGACCGATCCGCGGGTCGTCGTCGGGAAGGCCGAACTGCCGTACCGCGACGACGACGACCAGGCCGGTGACCGCGCCCCCGGACAGGCTGCTGCCGGCCCCGAGCAGGGTCAGAGTCCGGATGAGGCGATGCCCCCGGATGTAACC
Source organism: Frankia sp. BMG5.23 (assembly GCF_000685765.2). Lineage (NCBI taxonomy): Bacteria > Bacillati > Actinomycetota > Actinomycetes > Frankiales > Frankiaceae > Frankia > Frankia sp. BMG5.23. The sequence continues at coordinate 44,100 of NZ_JDWE01000031.1, read as the reverse complement.
CAGGCCCTCGGCGATGTCGCGACGGGTCCGGCTCACCCGGCTGCCAGCCGGCCCGCTCCGGTCGGCCCTGCTCCGGTCGGCTGCGGCCGGCACGGCCCAGCGCGCCCGGGAGAGCAGGATGGCACCGACCAGGTAGCTGAGCGCATCGAGGGCGAGCACACTGGCTGCGCCCACCGTGGCCGCGGCCACCCCGCCGACGGCCGGCCCGACCAGGTTGACAACGGTGCTCACCGACACCATCGCCCCGGTCGCCGCGGCCACCGCGTCCCGTCCCACGATCGCCGGGACTGCGCCGAAGCTGGCCGCATCGAAGAACACGAAGACCGATGCGACAAGCACCGCGGAGATCAGCAGATGGGGTGTGGTGAGGACACCCGCCCAGTTGGCCACGGGGATGCTGGCCATCGTCAGGCCGCTGAGGCAACTGGTGACCACCATCGTGCGCCGGTGATCCCAGCGGTCGACCAGGGCACCAGCGGGCAGTCCGAGCACGAGGTAGGGCACCGCTTCGAGACCGACCAGCACGCCCGCGAGCGTGCCGCTCCCGGTGCGCTGGAAAAGCAGCACCGGGAGCGCGACGAGCGTCATCGCCGAACCCGCCCAGGAGACAGCCCGGCTCGCCAGGAAAAGCCGGAAGGCGGGTACCGTACTCATCTCAGGTTGTTACTCATCTCAGGTCGTCCCACATTCCACATTTTTGGGTCTGCGGCTCAGGCGTGCAGCGCGGCGGCCAGCTTTGTCACGCCTTCCACGCCGGCGAGGTTGGCCGAGTCCGACTGCGGGAGGAAGAACACACGGTTGTTGCGGACTGCCGCCACGGTCGGGAGCCGGGAGGTGAGGAACTTGCGGGCCTCGGCCTCGGTTTCGCTGCCGCTGAGCAGATAGACGAGGGTGCCGGGATTCTTGCTGATGAGGTCCTCCACCGACAGCTCACTGAAGTATTTGCCCTTGGGCAGGGTGCCCGCGTAGATGTTCCGCGCCCCGGCGAGCCGCGCGATGTCGGTGTAGACGCCGTCGTAGGTGTAGACGGTTCCCTGGTAGGTGGCGACCACCGCGACCGGGACGGGGTCCCTGCCCTGGATCTTCGTCGCGACCTGGCGGAGCCGTTCGTTGATGTCGGCCTGGACCTGCCTGGCCCGGCCCGGAATGCCGAAGATCATGCCGAGCGCGGTCAGGTCGGTATCGACGTCACGGACCGTCGCCTTGGTGGCGTCGTCGGTGCAGAACCCGCTGAGAATCATCACCTGGGTGCCCTGGGCGGCCAGCTCGGCGATCGTGGGGAGCTGCCGGCCGTCAAACAGATAGCTGCCATCCGCCCAGATCAGGTCGGGCCGGGCGGCGAGCAGCGCCTCCCGGGTCGGTGCGCCGGTACCGAGGGCGGGTAGCTTCGCCTCCACACTGGCGTACTTCGCCGCCGGTGTGCCGCTGCTGGTGTTGTACTGGCCAACAATCCGGTCCGTCAGGCCCAGTTCGATGAGGAGCTCGGTACTGGTGGTCCACCCGGAGACGACCCGCGCCGGGGCCTCGTCGAAGTGCAGGGTCCGGCCGCAGTTCGCCACCTCAACGGGATAGCGGGTACCGGCCGGGGCCGACCGGGCATCGGCCGCGCTCGCACTGCCCGCGCCGGTGGTCGAACCGGACCCGCAGCCGGTGAGACCGGCGGTAACAACGAGCAGGGCAGCGACCGCGACGCCGGCGCCGAGTTTCTTCATCGGGTTCTGTCTCCTTCCATTGCTTCATCGGGTCATTGCTTTATCGGGATTTCCGCGCCAGCTACCACCGGGGCCGGCTCGTCTGTTCCGGGCAGGCTGGAAGAAGGCAGGCTGGGGAAGGGAAGACTGGAGAAAGCGAGCTGGAGGCGGCCGGTCACCGGGTGGACGCTCCGGTCGGCGCGCACCCCGAACACGCGGCCGATGAGGTCGGCGGTCAGGACGTCCTCCGGTTTGCCCGAACAGATCACCGCGCCGTCGTGCAGGACATAGAGCCGGTCACAGAAGGCCGTCGCGAGGTTGAGGTCATGTAACGCGGCGAGCACGGTGATCCCGAGTGAGCGCACCAACTCCAGCAGGCTCAGCTGGGTGCTGATATCCAGATGGTTGGTCGGCTCGTCCAGGATCAGCACCGACGGTGCCTGCACGAGGGCGCGCGCCAGCAGGACCCGCTGCTTCTCGCCGCCGGACAGCGACGCGAACGCCCGCCCGGCGTGCGCGGCCATGCCCACGGTGTCGAGCGCGGCCGAGATGATCTCATGATCCCCGGTCGAGGTCGGGCTCCACGCGCTCTGGTGGGGGGTCCGCCCGGTCGCGACCACCTCAAGGACGGTGAAGTCAAAGCCATCGGGGCTTTCCTGCGCCAGGGCCGCGACCCGCCGCGCCGACTGGCGCGGGGTGAGGTCCCTGACCAGGTCAGTTCCGTCGAGCAGCACCGCACCGGACGTCGGCCGCACCACCCGGTAGACCGTCTTCAGCACGGTCGACTTCCCGCTGCCGTTCGGACCGACCAGGCCGACGAAGGCGCCGGGGGGACAGCCGACCGTCAGGTCGCGCACGATCTGTACCCCGTCGGCGACGACACCCAGACCTTCCAGGCGAAGGCCCGTCACGAGGCACCACTCGCCCGTCCCGACCGGCGCAGCAGCACGAGGAAGAAGGGCACCCCGGCGACCGCGGTGATAATGCTCAACGGCAGCTCCAACGGCCGGGCCACGACCCGGCCGAGGAGATCGGCCAGCACGAGGAACGTTCCGCCCAGCAGCGCCGTTACCGGGAGCAGCCGCCGGTGGTCCGACCCGATAAGCATCCGCACGCAGTGCGGCGCAATGAGGCCGACGAACGCGACACCGCCGGCGACGGAGATGACGGACGCTGTCAGAGCGGCGGTGACGATCAGCAGCTGGGTCCGCAGCCGGCTGACCGGGATCCCCAGCGAGGCGGCGGCCTCATCACCGAGCAGCAAGGCATTCAACGACCGGGCCTGCGCCAGCAGCCACAGCGTCGCGGCCACGACGATGCACGCGGGCAGCCCCAGTGTGTCCCACTCGGCCCCCGACACCGTTCCCAGCAGCCAGAACAGCACCGCGGCGAGTTGGTTCGAGCCGACCCGCAACTGCAGGTAGCTGGTGCCAGCCTGGAACAGATAGGTCAGCGCCACCCCCGCGAGCAGCAGCCGTTGCGGGTCCAGGTAACCGCGCCTACGCCCTAACGCGATCACGAGAGCCAGGGTGAGAACGGCACCGATGAACGCCGCCCCCGACACCCCCACCGCCGCGGCAAGCCCCGACGACGAGACCCCTCCCAGGGTGAGGACAGCGACCGCGGCGACGGAGGCACCCGAGGACACGCCCAGCACATACGGATCGGCGAGGGGGTTACGCACCACCGCCTGCAGCACGGCTCCGGCCACGGCCAGGCCCGCACCCACCACGAACGCCAGCAACACCCGCGGCGTCCGCACCTGCCAGATAATCTGATCGTTGATCATCGAGGACTGAGCACCGTTGCCGGTCAGATGAGCCACGACGCTGGACCACACCTCACCGGGAGGCACCGATACCGAACCCACGCCGATCGCTGCCCCAACAACGATCGGTGTCGCCAGCACCAGGGCGAGCAGAGTGATCAAGAATCTGCCGCGCGCGCCGCGCGCCGTGCGCGGCAGCACGGCGCAGGCAGTGACCGCGGGCATCCCGCGGGCGGGTCGAAGCGCCGCCACCGCCCGCAGCCGTACCGCGTCCGCGGCACCCACGGATGGCGTCGGCGTGGCACGTACCGACGTAGGTTGATCGATGGACAGCGGATGCCCCCGTTGACTCAAACGAAACGAAAACGATTTTCGTTTCGTTTGGGCAAGCTAACAGCCCTGCGCGGGCTCCGTCAACGGTTCTGTAGGGGGCAGGAGAGGATACCCGCTCGTCGTGGTCGGGTGGTCACCATCATCCGGCGACTACTCGACCGGGATCATTCCTCCGCTCTGCCGCTGCCACAGCCGGTGGTAGCGCCCCCGCCGCTCGAGCAGCTCGCGATGGGACCCCTGCTCCACGACGCGGCCGTCGTCGAGGACGACGATGCGGTCCATGTGCAGCAGGGTCGACAGCCGGTGCGCGACGGCGATCACCGTCTTGTCTCGCCACAGGTTCTCGAGTGCGTTCTGGACGAGTACCTCGCTCTCGCTGTCCAGCGCGCTCGTCGCCTCGTCCAGAATGAGGATGGGTTTGTCGTCCAGGAAGGCGCGGGCAATGGCGATCCGCTGCCGTTGCCCGGTCGAGAGTTTGATGCCACGTTCCCCGACGACGGTGTCGTAACCGTCGGGCGCCCGCGAGATGAAGCTGTGCGCGTGGGCCCGCAGCGCCGCCGCCTCCACCTGCGCCTGGGTCACCGGGCCCGCGGTCCCGTAGACGATGTTGTCCCGGATGGACCGGTGGAAGAGGGTGGTGTCCTGCGGAACGTAGGAGATACCCCGAGCGAGCTGGCGGTTGGACACCGGAACACCGTCCACGGCGACCATGCCCGGTGGGAGCGGGTAGTAGCCTAGCAACAGCTTGATGAACGTCGTCTTGCCGCTTCCGCTGCGACCCACGATGCCGATCTTTTCGCCCCGCTCGATGGCCAGGTCGATGCCCGCGAGCACGAGGTTCCGGTCGTTCTCGGGATAGGCGAACGACAGGCCCTGGAACTGCAGCCGACCGGAAACCGCGGGAAGAACCGCAGGACGGCCTGAACCAGCTGAACCGGCTGAATTATCCGGACTGGCCGAATTATCCGGACCGGCTGACAGGATGTTCCGACCGGCGAAGAGGTAGTGGTAGGCCTCCTCGATGCGGGCGAGTCGGAGATTGAGCTGCGCAATCTCCCACACCGTCCCCCAGATAAAGTCGGAGAAGAGGACCAGCGCGGAGAGAAAGGTCGTGAACTGGGCCAGGCTCATCTCACCGTGGAGGAATAGATACAGGTTGAGGACGATCGACACCGGCCAGACGAGGTACCGGACCACGAGGCTCATCGAGGTCCAGAACACAATGCTCCAGAAGGACGAGCGATACGCGGCGGCGATGACCTGGCGACGACGCCGGCGGACCCGCTCGTACTCGGCCTCCTCCTGGAGGAACGACTTCACGCTCACGAAGTTCGAGATGACGTCGATCACGTAACCGTCCATCTCCGAGACCTCGTCCGCGAGCCGCTTCTCCGCGCGGGCCGAACGACGGACGGTGTGCCTGCCAACAAGAAGCATGATCGCGACGGAACCCAGGAAGGTCAGGCCCGAGTAAAGGTTAACCGAAAACATGATCATTAGGATCGCCGGAACCTTGACCAGCTGTTCAACGTACGTGAAGCACGCCGTCTCGAGGATCTCTCGGAACTCGCGGCCGAGCGTGCTCACATAGCTGCTGATCTTTCCGGTGAACTTGCCGACGAAGTATGGATATCGCTCGTTTATGACATTTCCAAAGAGAATGTTCTCGTATTCGTAGCCCCGGTGGTTGAGTAGCCGGAGATACAGCACCTCGGCACCACGCCAGGTCAGGTCATGGCCGATGTTGCACGCGAGAAGGACGCCGGCGTACAGGTACGCGTCGTGGGTCTGTACCGGGGCGCTGGCGAGAGCCTGCACGAGAAGGCCGATGAGGACCGGTATCACGGCGAGCAGGCTGTTGGACAGGACGAAGACACCGACGACCAGGAGAGCCGGCCCCTTGAAGGTCGCGACGAAACGCAGATAGGAACGCAGGGCGGCATGCCGCTCCACCCGGCGGGAAACGAGGTTGTCCACGGCGGTGCCGACATCGTCCAGGCCGGTGCCGTTTTGACCGGCGCCACGGGAACCGATGCCAGGCGACCGTATCTCCTGATGCGGAACCCCGCCGGCCACGCTGTCCATGCCGAGATGATGACAGGCGACCGGCCGGGCCCGCACCTTGTTTTTGACCAGGGGAACGGCCGCGTCCGCACCGAAGCTCACGAGGGCCTGGCCGTCACATGCGCCGGCCCGATGTACTGTGCTCTGGCACGAGACGTGTCGGACGCGCAGAACGTCCGATCCAGTGGTGCGCCGCTACCGAGGTGTAACCGACAGGAGAAATGCTGACGGTGGCCCGGTGCGTGGCCGTCGGATATCCCGAGGGAAAGGGACGTCGAGTGGCTCGCCGCCGTTACTTCCACCTGCTGAGCGCGCTTGCCATCGCCGGACTGGCGGTCGCCTGTTCCGGCGCTGGTGGCACGGAGTCCGGCGCGGGACGCTCCCCGGCGCTCGCGCGGGAGCTGGCGGAGGCCGCGGTCGCCGCCCCGGACGCCTCTCGCCTCCCGATCCTGTTCGTGCACGGCAGCCTTGGGTCGGGCAGCCTCTTCGAGACACCGGCGCAACGATTCACCGCAAACGGCTATCCCGTCGACTACGTCGAGGCCTTCGACTACGATGCGTCGTCCTCGGCCAACTCCGTCGAGGAGGTCCTTCCGGACCTCGATGCGAAGATCGCTAGTATCCTCAAGGCAACCGGGGCGAAGAAGCTCGATCTGGTGGCACATCTCGAGGGCGCCGCGCTAAGCGAGCGGTACCTGACCAGCTCATCCGACCGGGCGAACCGGGTCGCGCACTACGTCACCGTCGGAGGCTCGCTCGCGGGTAGACCCCCGGCCGGAGTGCCCACCCTGGCGGTCTGGGGCGAGAACGATCCGACCCGGCGCGTCGAGGGGGCCGTCAACGTGCGGTTCGTCGACCAGGACCGCGCCCAGCTCCTGACCTCGACGGCCACCTTCAGGGAGATGTACCGGTTTCTCACCGGAACCACTCCGCACACGACCGACGTGGTGCCGAAGCAGGGCCCGATCGAGATCTCCGGCCGGGCCCTGCGCTATCCGATGAATGTCGGTGTGCGGGACGCCAGGCTGGAGGTTCACCGGGTCGACCCACGGACGGGTCGGCGGGGGGCGAACAGCCTCAAAGGTTATTTCCACCTCTCCGGCGACGGATCCTGGGGTCCGTTCCGAGGTGACGGCGCCTCCACCTACGAGTTCGTGATCGTACGCGGCGGGGAACCCGACCACCACTTCTACTACCAGCCGTTCCGCCGCGACGATCACCTCGTACGTCTGCTGACGAGCCAGCCGGGCCAGGAGATCGGCGGCGGGATGGAGACCGGTCCCGGGCACACCGATCTGGTCGTCGAACGCCCGCTCGAATGGTGGGGGGACCAGGGGAACGCCGACGACGTCCTCAGCATCGACGGGAAGAACGTGCTGAACGCCGCCGACGCGCCCCGGTCCAAACTGGCCCTGGGCGTCTACCTGTTCGACCGGAATTCCGACGGCGTCACCCACCTCACAATGCCGATTCCGGCGTATTTCGGGATCGGCTTCATCACCGGCGTAGATGTGTTCATCCCGGCGGGTGAGCGCTCGGTCGAAGTCGCGATGACGCCGCGGGGAAAGACAGCCCACCGGAGCGTTCTCCAGGTGCCCGCCTGGCCGTCGGACCGGCATCGCGTCACTCTGCACTTCACCGGCGAGGGCTGAACGGAGGCCGAGGGTGGCCCTGCTTGGGCAGGGCAGGGCCACCTGTCCATAGCCCCCCGACGGAGGTCTTGGGCGTCGCGCCCGGCCGCGGCTCGGCATCACGCCGGCCCCGCCCGGCGGAGGTCGCGGCTCGACGCGGGGCGGGACCGGCCTGCCACCAAGACTGACGCAGGCGACCGGGATCCGGAAACGTCAGTCAGGCATGCCTTTCTCGTATGGGCCACGAGTCTCGGAAACTTGACCCCCCACATCTGGTTGATCAGTTGTGGTTGGGTCGCTCCCTGACTACCGCTGGACCCCGTTGACCGAACTACCCGGCCGTCTCGGCGGTCGCATCCGCACGGCCTTGGCCGAGGATGTCCCGGCGCGAAACGCCGAAGATCGCGAATAGATGGCCGAAAGCGAAGATATTGGGAGGCGAACCGGTTTACGGCCGCCAAACCGTGCCTAACCCTCCACAGTTGTCCGCCGCGACGGGCCGTCGGACATCGAGGAGCGAGGCGGCATCGGTGGGCATCAGGCCCGGATCGCGCCGCTAGGGCAGCCCGGATCGCCACGGGACGAAGACCTAGTTCCTTGGGTGGAACGAGCTCTTTCCAGGCGGCGGGTGCGCCTCCTGTCACCCCGGCCGGCGGCGACAGCACGCCACCAGCAGCCGTCGCTGTCCGCAAGGAGTCAGACACGACATCCGCCTTACCACAAAAACCCGGAAAGATCGGGGAAACCGCCGATCCCGCGCTATCGGATACCCGACAGTCGAGCATTCAGCCGGACATCTGTGCCCGTTTGACATGGCGTCGTTATCCTGATGTGTCGACTGACGGAGGACTGATCGCCCGATTTCACTCCGGCCTTCACCGACCGTACCGACATGGAAGGCCGTTTCGATGTCGTACGAATCTGGACCTTACCGGGTATCGCCCAGGCTGCTGGCCCGGGAGGACTTCCGGGCGGCGTGCGCGACGCGGGACTTCCGCACGGTGTTCCGGCTGATGAAGAAGTACGACGGTGCCAGCCAGAATCGCATCGCATCTCCGGTGGAAGGGCTCAGCCAGAGCAGGGTCAGCCGGATCATGCAGGGCGAGGACCACATCGCCCGGCTCTCCCTGATCGAACGCATCACCGACGCGCTGCGCATCCCGGGCAGTTATTTCCACCTGGCCGCACGGCCGTGGGAGGCGGCACGGGACGTGCGCGAGCCGCCCGGGCCGCCAACGGTTCCGGCCGGATCCGGCCCGACGCCGGTAGCCCACGTCGCGACCCCCTCCGTCGACCCGGCCCCGGCCCCCGGCCCCGTCGTCGCCGAGAGCCCGGGCCGGCTCCCCCCCGGACCGGGGGGCCTGGTCGTCGAGGAGGACCGGGCCGAACTCCGCTACGACGACAGCATGTACGTCGCCCACCAGCGAAGACGTCTTCTCAACGCCGGCAGCGAACCGGTAACCCGGTATCTGATGCGGATATCGGTCGACCGGTTCCCGGGAGATCCGGAACGCTCCGCGCGGTTGTACCGATCCGATCCGCTGCGCTGGGAGGACCTCCAGCTCAGCGCGCACTGTGGCGGCGAGCAGATGGCCTGGCAGGTCAAGACCGACTGGGACGCGCTCAAGGAGGTCTGGCTGCTCTTCGAGAACAGCCGAGGACGATTTCCGCTCTATCCCGGCGAATCGGCGTGGATCAACTACAGCTACCAGGTAAGCAGGGAGAAGTGGGGGCCGTGGTTCCAGCGTGCCGTGCGGGTACCGACGAGTTTCCTCTCGGTGCGGCTGGACTTTCCGGCCGAGCTGGATCCCGTGGTCTGGGGCATGGAGACGTCGATGACCGCCGATGCCTTCCCGTTGCGGACCGCAGTCGCCCGCACCGACTCCGGCGACCGGCGGATCTTCACCTGGTCGACCACCGAGCCGCCGCTGCACGCCCGCTACCGGCTGGAATGGAACTTCCGGGCCACCGTGCCGGAACGTGATCCGGCCACGGAGACCGGAACACGTCCCAGCGATCAGATGGCGGCCGTCGGCATCGTGCAGGAGGGTGAGGCGATCCTGCGGCAGCCGGCCCGCCCGTTCGCTCTGCCCAACGAGGCCGAAGACGCGCGCCGGGTCGTCGCCGAACTGTCCTCCGCCCTCGAACGGGTGTCCGCCCTGCACACCTTCGGCAAGGGCCTGGGCATCGCCGCGCCGCAGGTCGGCATCAACCGCGCCGCGGCGATCGTGCGTACCGCGGGCGGCGACACGCTCACGCTGCTCAACCCCAGCGTCATCGAGACCTCCCGAGAGACCGACGAGCAGTACGAGGGCTGCCTGAGCTTCTTCGACGTCCGTGGCCTCGTCCCCCGGCCGCTGGAGCTGCACGTCGAACACACCGATATCGATGGCAACCGGCACATCACCGTCTATCGGCAGGGGCTGGCGCGGCTCGTCGCTCACGAGATCGATCACCTGCACGGTCAGCTCTACACGGATCGGATGCGGGCCGGAACCACACCGATCCCGGTGGAGCAGTACCGGGGTACCGGCTCGGCCTGGTCCTACAACCGCTGACCAACCCGAACGCACCCGCCCCGCGGGCGGCACGTCGGCATGCCGACGTGCCCACGTGCCGACGTGCCGACGGCGCAGCGCCGGGACCGGGTGTCCGACACGGACTGTTAGATCCGACATATGACATGGTTCCCTCGTGCCGTATAGTCCGGAAAGCAGGCGATAGGTGCGGGTCCGCCGGAACGTCGACACAGATTTTTTCGGAACCTGGTTAGAGACTGCCGGCAGCGGGTAGTGGAGGCTCGATCGCCACGCGGCGGAACAGATTCCCCACGCATCGCGTATTGTTTACCGTCAGCGTGACGACCCAGCCACGAACTGGGGATTTTCAGCCCACTGAACAACCTCTAGGATCGGGCGCGCACGCGGGCGCGAAACACCATTAAAAAGATCGGGACAAGTAAGTGGGGTGCACTGTGTGCATCCTCACGTACTCTTGTTTTTCCCGGGTCACTCTCAGCTATGTTCGTTGCCGTGCCGTCACCTGATGGCATGCGTCGGGCGGCACGCCGAATCCTGCCCCCGCTCGACGAGAATCAAACCTTTGGCAGGAGCGGGGGAACCAATTCCGGGCGCCGATAAAAGACGTCCTCGGGGTGAAGCCGCGATGCGCGGCCGGGCATTCCCAGCCCGAACCCGACAGCTCACCTCGCAGGCGTGGGGAAGGGCAACTCAATGTCCAACGCTCGTTCGCTCGCTCGTGGTCTCAACCGCATCAGGCTCGGTTCCCGGGCCTTGATCGCCGCCACCACTCTCGCGGCCTCGATCGGCGGTGGCCTCGCGCTGTCCCAACCGGCCAGCGCGTCGACGAACGCCGACCACTTCCTCTCCAAGGTGATCCCTTGTGAGTCCGGGGGGAACCCCCGCGCGGTCAACTCCATCGGCGCCGGCGGGTTGTTCCAGTTTCTGCCCAGCACCTGGCACGGGGTCGGCGGCAAGGGTCTGCCGCAGCACGCCAGCGTCGCCGAGCAGTGGCAGCGCGCCCGCATCCTGTACGCCCAGCAGGGGACGAGCCCCTGGTACGCCTCGAAGCCGTGCTGGGGTCACAAGATCTGAGCTGCCCGACTTCCCGCGCCAGCCTTCACCGTCCGCGCCCGGCCGGTACTGATCGGCGCGCGGTCAGCAGCCCCGTGTCCCGTCCGGGACACGGGGCTGCGCGCTACGTTTCCCGGTCACGGTTTCCCGGTCACGGCGACGTCGGCCAGCTCAACTTCCGCGGCCCCGCCCGGCGGAGACCCGGCGGACCCACCGATCGGCCGGCTCAGCCGATCCGACGGCGGCGGGCGATCTCGGCCAGCGTGATCCCGGCGGCCACCCCCGCGTTGAGGGACTCCACCGCACCCGCCATGGGGATCCGGACCCTCACGTCGCAGCGCTGCTCGACCAGCCTGGACAACCCGCGTCCCTCGGAACCGATCACCAGGACGAGGGGGTCGGTCGCCATCGTGAGCTCGTCGATGCTCACTTCACTGTCCGCGGCCAGACCGACAACGAACTGGCCGCCCGCCGCGTAGGAGACGAGCGTGCGGGCGAGGTTGGTGGCGCGCGCCACCGGCAGCCGGGCGGCAGCCCCCGCCGAGGTCTTCCAGGCCGCGGCGGTCACGCCGGCGGCCCTACGCTCCGGAACGACGACGCCGTGGGCACCGAAGGCGGCGGCCGAGCGCACCACGGCCCCGAGGTTGCGAGGATCGGTGACCCCGTCCAACGCCACCAGCAGACCCGGAGGGGACGAGCGCGCGCGGGCGAGGAGATCATCCGGATGGGCATACCGGAACGGCGGTACCACGAGGGCGAGACCCTGATGCGGAGCGGTGCCACACATCCGGTCGAGATCCGTGCGGCCGACGTCGGCCACGGCGATCCCGGCCCGCCCGGCGAGCCGGCGGGCGTCGGCGAGCCGCTCGTCGAAGTCCAGCCCGCCGGCGATGAAAAGGGTCGACGACGGTACCCCGGCCCGCAGCGCCTCGACCACCGCGTTGCGCCCGACCACCAGCTCGTCGCCCTCGGTCCGCCGTGGGCGCCCGGCCCCCGCGGAACCCCCCACGGCGCTCGGCCCGGTGGTGGCCGCAGCTGCGACGGCGCGGCCACCATCCCCGCGCCGGCCGGCGGCCGCTCGACCCCGCTCGGCTCCGGCCGAGGCGGAACGGGCCGCCGCAGCCGCCGCCGCACGACGCTGGGCGGGATGGCCGGGGCGCAGCTGCGCGGGCGGAGTGGCCCCACGGCCCTCCAGCGCCTTGCGGCCGTGACCGCCGCTGCCCGTGGAGGCCCCCTTGCGGTGGGAACCGGCCTTGGCGGCCCGACCGCCCTGACCGCCGCGGGCGATCCCGCTGTCCCGGCGAGCGGCGCCGGCCATCAGGACCACCGACCAGTACACGCCCGGGGAATGACCATGTGACCACGGTATACGGCGGACGACACCGGCGTGTCGGGGCGCGCTCGGCGAGAGCTCGGCGGGAACTCGGCGGAGGAGCTCTGCCATGGGCATACCTCGACATGGCCGTTTCCGGGGACCCGGCGCCCTATCCTGAGGGCCGGCAGGCCCACGGCCCGACCTGATGTGGTCCGGCCGCTCCTCACCGGCGTCAGGAGGGTCAGGTGCGCATCGTTCTTCCACCCGCCGCCGGGTGGTCGCGGGCCGAAGACCGCTGGTGCCCCATGGCGAAGGCGGGGAGCCACCTGATCAACATCGACGATCTCGATGCCAGTCTCACCATGCTCGGCGGAGTGGAGGCCTACGGTACCGCGCTCGTCACGGCTGCCGGGCCGCGCGGCACGCCGTCGCGGGCGTTCGGCGGGTGTGCTCCCCGACCTGGCGGTGTCACCGCCGCGGCGGTGACATTCCTGGAGAATGCCCGGCATAGAACGTTGAGCGCCACCTCCCGGCCCGGCGGCCCAGGCGGACCCGGGGAGACGACGTGACGACGCGAGCGGAGGTGCGGGTCATGAGCGGCGGCCGCGTGACCACGCCGATCGGCAGGCCCGGGGTTCCCCGGGATGCGGGGGCCCTGCCACCATCCACCCCCGGCCTTTACGCTCTTTTAGAGTCGCCCGCCGACGATGGCGGGCGCGTCGGATCAGGTCGCCGGCACGGCGATTTACACCCTCGACGTGCCGTGGGGGAAGCTGGGAGAATACATCTCCATGAATGTGTGATGACCAGCTCGACGAGTGCGACCACTTCGGTCGATCATCGGGCGCGCGCCGTCGGTGTCCCGAGACGGCCACGGCGAGCATCGACGACCCGATCGTCAGGGGCAGGAGGCACCCAGCACATGGCTCTGCGCACACCGCCCGCATGCGTTCTCCCGGCTGTTTCCGGCCGCGTCCGATTTCTCCCGGCGGCATGACGGTGGACCTCAACCCGCATGACGACGCCCCCACGGTCGCCTACCAGATCACCGGGAGCGGGCCGTTCGAACTCGACGACGACCTGGGTCGCTGCCCGGTGTGCGCGGCACCGGTGTATGCCGACGACCGGTACTGCGAGGTCTGTGGTCACGGGCTGGAGGGTCCGCACCCCGGCCACGGCGACGCCGACCACAGCGAGGTCGACCTCGGCCAGCTCGCCGGCGTGTGCGACCGCGGCGTCCGGCACACCACCAACGAGGACGCCATGGGCCTGGCCGTCGTGTACGGCACGCTGATCGCGGTGGTGTGTGACGGCGTATCGACCACTCCGGGCTCCGGGCAGGCCTCGGCCGCCGCGGCGGCCGCGGCCATGGCCGTCCTCGCGGATGCGGTGCGTGCCCACGGCCCGGGGCGCCCCGTCCACCACGGCACCCGCCCGTCGCGCGGCGTCAGCCGGGCCGAGGAGATGCTCGACATCCTCGAACCGTCGTATGCCGACTACAAGAAGCCGCGAACATCGCCCCGCGCGGTTGTCGGCGGGTTCTCCCCGGAGGACGCCGAGGCCGCGCTGCACGCCGCCGTCGACGCGGCCCAGGCGACCATCGCCCAACTCAGCGCGGCCGAGGGGCGGATGGCGCCGTCGTGCACGTTCGCCGCGGCCATCGTCACCCCGCCGACCCCGGACGGGCCGGGCATGGTCACAGTCGGCTGGGTCGGCGACAGCCGGGTCTACCTGCTCGGTCCGCGCTGGTGCGAGCGGCTGACCGCCGACGACACCTGGGCGGCCGAGGCCGCGCGCGCGGGGCTCATCCCGGCCAACGAGGCCGAGACGCACCGGCGGGCGCACACCCTCACCCGCTGGCTGGGCGGCGACGTCGAGGACGTCGCGCCGCACACCGAGATGTTCCCGATCGAGGCGCCGGCCACGGTACTGGTTTGCAGCGACGGGCTGTGGAACTACGCGTCCCGGCCAGACGTGATGGCCGCGCTCGTCAACCAGCTCCCACCCCACTGCGAGGCCATCGACGTCGCCCGCCACCTCGTCGACTTCGCCATCAACTCCGGGGGACACGACAACATCACGGTGGTGGCCGCCCGGGTGGAGGACTGATGAGCGCCTTCGCCGCGGAGGTCTACCAGAACGAGTACCTTCCGGTACCGTACCGGCGCGTGGGGAATCGAGTCGCGCGACTACCATTTGAATGTCCAGGTGCCCGCCCGCGCGCTGGGAACCGAGGCGCTGGCGGCGCGGGTCAGCCTCGTCGTCGACGGCCGGGTGACGTCAAAGGCGCTGGTCCGAGCGGTTTGGACGGACGATGAGACCCAGTGGAGCCGGATCAACGACCCGGTCGCCCACTACACCGACCAGGCGGAACTCGCGGCCGCGGTGCTACGGGGTCTGGAGGCGCGTCGGGCCGACGACGAGGCGACTGCGACACTGTTGCTCGGACGCGGCGCTCAGCTGGCGCTCGCCTCCGGCAACGGAGACACCTACCGCCTCCTACAGAAGGTGGTTCACGTCGACAATGCCACAACAGGTACGGTTCGGTTGAAGAAGAACGTCAAGAAGATCGATGAGATCGATGAGATGGTCCTTGACACACGGTCGACGAGGACCCTCCGGGTGAACCGGTGATCAGGTGAGGGCACGATGCCCTACGGGGCACCTGTCTCACGACCCGACTACTGCGATCGGTGCGGAATTGGGATCATGAGTGGTCAGGAGAGGTACGAATACCGTCCGGAGGACGGCGGGCGAGCTCCCTACGGAGCAGATGCCCCCGGCCGCTCGGCTGACGGGAACCGCCGGCGTGGGCCAGCCGAGCAGACCGGCCCGGATGCGGACGGTCCAGATGGCTACGACCCGTTGGGCATCCGCCGTTCGCCAGCCGACCTGCCCGGGGTGACGGACCCGCCGCGCGGCGGCGACCCGCGCGGCGGCGACGCGTATGGCGGGTATGGCCGCGACGGCTACCCCGACCAGTCCCGGGGGGGCCGCGGTTATCAGGAGGACCCCTACGGCCCGCCCGGTGGCTATGATCGTGCCCCCTACCCACGCGGGCGTGACGAGCGGCCGGCCCCCGACGACCGGATCGACCACGGGCGCGATCCCTACGGCCGGGACTGGGGCACGCCGGAGAACCGTGGCGGTTACCCCGTCGGCCGCGACAGCCGCGAGGAGCGCGTCCCGGGCGGCTACCCCGACCTCGATCCCCGCGATGATCCCCGCGATCCCTACGACCGCGACCCCTACAGCCGCGGCCATGACGACCGGGCCGACCGCGGCGGCTACCCCACCGGCCGCGACAGCCGGACGCCGGGTGGATATCCGGATCCGCGGGGCGACCTTGATCGCGAGTCGGACACGCACCGCCGGAGCCGGCGCGACGCCGAGTACGGCTACGGTGCGGACCCGCTGGGCATGGACGCCTCCGCCCCGCCCGCGCCAGCCGGCGACCGGGTCACCCAGAGCCGGGGCGGCAACCCGCGGCACACAACCGACCCGCGGCACACGACCGACCCGCGGCACGCTCGGCCCGGCGCCGACCCGCGGCTGAGTGATCCGCGACTGAGTGATCCGCGGCTGAGTGATCCGCGGCTGGGCGATCCGCGACTGGGCGATCCGCGACTGGGCGATCCGGAACTCGGCGGCACCCGCGGCGGCCACGTCGACCCCCGTGACGCGGTCCTCGACGACCCGCGGGCCGGCGCCGGGCGTGGTGCCGGATGGGACCGGGACCGCGCGTCGGCGGGCAGCACCGTCTGGGAGGCCATCGTCGAGGCGGAGCGCGAGTACTACGACAGCGGCGACGACCACCGGGTCCCGTTCCCGACCTTCTACCCTCGTCGGGTCTTCGCCCTGGCCGGCTCTCAGATGCTCGTGGGACGGCGCAGCGAGTCCCGTGGCATCCATCCCGACATCGACCTGTCCGGAGCGCCGGAGGACCCAGGGATCTCCCGCAGCCACGCCCTGTTCGAACTGCTGCCCGACGGCGGTTACGCGGTCCGCGACCCGGGCTCCACCAACGGCACCCGACTGAACGACGAACCGGACCCCATCGAGCCCGGCCAGCCCGTTCCGCTTCGTGACGGGGACCGGGTCTACCTGGGCGCCTGGACGCGCATCACATTGCGCGCCCGCTGATCTACCAGGTCGCCTGCCGCTGTCCGGGGCGGCAGGCGACCCGCCGATCGGATCAGGCCAGATGCCAGCGCTGGCCCTCTGGAGTGTCCTCCACGATCAGGCCGGCGGCTGCCAGTCTCGACCGGATGGCGTCGGCTTCCGCGTAGTCCCGTCGGGCCCGGGCCGCGGACCTCAGATCCAGCACGACCTGCATCGCGCCGTCCAGCGCCGGCCTGAACTCGGCACCTGCGGTGGGCCACTGCTCATGCGGGTCGAGACCGAAGATGTTCAGCATCCGGCGGGTCACGTCCACCCACCCGGCCAGCTCCCGGCTGTGGGCCTTCGACAGCACCTGGTTTCCCTGACTCACCGCGCCGAACAGGGCCGCCAGCGCACGCCCGACGGCGAGATCATCGTCCATGGCGATGGTGAAATCGGACCAGGCCCGCCGCGGAGTGAGCCTCGACTCACCACCCGGCCCGGGAACCGGCACCGGCCGGGCTCCGGCCACCGTCGGCTGCGCCCCTGCCACCGACGAGACGACCTCGTCGGCCGCCAGTGCCGCCGCCTCCCCGGGCCCGCCGAGGATGTCCAACGCGTTGCGGACAAAGGTCTCCACCCGGTCGTGGGCCGCGGTGGATTCCGCCAGTGCCTCGGCGCTGTACTCGAGCGTGGACCGGTAGTGCGCGGAAAGCAGGTGATAACGCAGAACCTGCGGACGGACCGCGTCGAGGGCGTCGGCCACCAGGACGGAATTTCCCAACGACTTCGACATCTTCGTCCCGCCGGTCGTCAGCAGGCCGACGTGCATCCAGTAGCGCGCCATCTCGCCGCTACTGGGCTCGCCACCACCGGGCTCGCCACCACCGGGGCCGGGCGAATCGGCCGAAGCCGCGTTCGACGCCGGGCGGGCCGTGGCGGCGCAGACCGTCTGGGCCCGTTCGTTCTCGTGGTGCGGGAAAACCAGGTCGAGTCCGCCGCCGTGGATGTCGAAGACCGGGCCGAGGTATTTTCCGGCCATCGCAGAGCATTCCAGATGCCAGCCCGGCCGGCCGTCACCCCAGGGGGACGACCAGAACGGTTCACCGGGCCTGGCTGCCTTCCACAACGCGAAGTCGCGGGGGTCGGCCTTGCCGGGCTCGGCTTCCACGGACGGTTGCATCGCGTCGGGTCGCTGGTGGGACAGTGCTCCGTAGTCGGCGAACGCACCCACCCGGAACCAGACCGAACCGCCGCTGGCGTACGCGTAGCCCCCCTCCACGAGGGCCGACACC
Organism: Frankia sp. BMG5.23; assembly: GCF_000685765.2. Classification (NCBI taxonomy): domain Bacteria; kingdom Bacillati; phylum Actinomycetota; class Actinomycetes; order Frankiales; family Frankiaceae; genus Frankia; species Frankia sp. BMG5.23. The sequence continues at coordinate 26,309 of NZ_JDWE01000031.1, read as the reverse complement.
AGCGCGATCATCTCGGGGATGTGACCGGTGGCGCGCGGCTGGATCGTCGGGGGCAGGATCCCGAGAGTGCGGTAGGCGTCGTCGAACGCGCGGGTCTGCCGGGTGGCGAGCTCCCAGACCGAGGTGCCGTCCCGATCCGCGTTGATGATGATTTTGTCGTCGATGTCGGTGACGTTCTGCACGAAGGTCACCGAACGGCCGGACTGCACCAGCCACCGGCGCAGCAGGTCGAAGGGCAGCGCCGTGCGGATGTGGCCCACGTGCGGGGCCGCCTGCACGGTGGGCCCACACACGTAGACGCCCACGTGACCGGGGCGTAGCGGCTCGAATGGCCGCACACGCCGCCTGCGCGTGTCGTAGAGGTGGAGACCCATCTGTCAAGGGTACGGCCCCCGCTCGATCGACGGGACCCAAGGGGAGGGTCAGCCGACCGTCAGTACCCGGTCCGCCACGACCCGGACGACCACCCTGACCTCATCCGGATCATCCCACCGGTACACGTCTCCGGTGTACTTCACCGACAGCCGGTCGATCAGTTCCCGGCCGCCCTCCTCGGTCAGGGTCGCGGTCCCGCGGACCTCGACGTAACCGTAGGGATCGCCCTGGTCGAGGAACATCAGTCCGACCCGCGGATCCCTTGCGATGTCGCGTTCCTTCGCACGTCCCCGCACCGTGGACAGCAGCAGTTCGTCCTCGTCGCGGTCCACCCACAGCACGGTCATCCGCGGCGAGCCGTCGGGCTGGATCGTCGCCAGAACGACGTAGGTCCGGGCGTCGGCAAGGGCCCTCACCGGCTCGGGAAGGCGGTCAGCCATCAGACTCCTCGGGGAGGGGCCAGGGTCGGCCCACCCTCTCATCTCCGCGCCGGCACGCAGTCAGTCGATGACAAAACGGCATATCACCGCCTGACGGGCCCGCCGTCAGGCGCGGATGACGAGCGCGGTCGCGATGGCGGCCAAGCCTTCGCCCCGCCCGGTGAGGCCGAGTCCGTCGGTGGTGGTGGCCGACAGGCTCACCGATGCGCCCAAGGCCACGGACATCGCCTTCTGCGCATCCTCGCGACGCCCGGCCATCCTGGGCCGGTTCCCGATGACCTGGACCGAGACGTTGCCGATCGCCCAACCGGCGGCACCGAGAAGCCGAGCCGTCTCAGCCAGCAGGACCGCGCCCGACGCACCCGCGTACTCCGGTCGGTCCGTGCCGAACACCCGACCCAGATCACCGAGGCACGAGGCGGTGAGAAGTGCGTCACAGGCCGCGTGTGCGGCGACGTCCCCGTCGGAGTGTCCGGCGAGCCCGGTCTCCCCCGGCCATTCCAGGCAGGCCACCCAGCACGGCCGGCCGGCGGCGAACGGATGCACATCGACCCCGACGCCGACCCGGGGCAGGATCACCGTGTTCACCAAGCTGGACGCGGGGGCCTGCCGGCTGATGGGCGCGGCGTCCACGACGGGCTCGTCCCACCGCGGGCCGCCGGTCATCCGCCACTCCGGGCGTCCGTGGACCGGGCACCCGCGAACTGAGGCTCCTCGGACCGGGCGTCCGCGGACCGGGCACCCGCGAACTGAGGCTCCTCGGACCGGGCCTCCGCGGACCGGGCCTCCGCGGACCGGGCGTCGTCCGCGGGGTCGCAGCGGGCGAGTAGCGCCTCGGCGAGCACGAGATCCGCCGGTCGAGTCACCTTGAATGCCTCCTGCGCGCCGGGAATGGTCGTCACCGGCACTCCCAGAGCCTCCACCAGGCCCGCATCGTCGGTCACAGCGATGTCCTCGAGCGCATACGCGGCGCTCAGCACGTCGCGGCGGAATCCCTGCGGGGTCTGCACGGCTCGCAAACCGTCCCGCGGCGGGGTACGCACCACCCGCCCGTCGGCGTCCACCTCCTTGACCGTGTCGGCCAGCGGCACGACGGGAATCACCGCGGGATGTCCGTCGAGCACCGCAGCCGCCACCGCGTCGACCAGCTCGGGGGGCGTCAGCGGCCGGGCGGCGTCGTGGACCAGTACCACGGAGACGTCGTCGTCCACGGCTCGCAGGGCGCGGCGGACCGAATCCACCCGCTCGGCGCCTCCGGCGATCACATACACGTCCCCGCCAAGCAACTGGGCCACGGCATCGACCAGCGTCGGTGGCGCCGCGACGACAATCTGCGTCACCAGCCTGGAGCGACGCAACGATTCCACCGTGCGCACCAGCATGGGCCTGCCCCCGAGGGCTCGCAGCGCCTTGGGAGTACCTCCCCCCAGCCGCTCACCCCGGCCGGCAGCCGGCACGATCGCCGCCACCCGGGGGCTCGCCACCGGCAACCGGTGACCTTCGCCCACCACAGGACCTCCCGTGTGCCATCCGCCACGAGGGCCTGGCCGATCCAGCCGGCTCGGCGCGAGCCGCCGGTGGGCGCAACACCGCCCACCACCGTCTCGACGCCCACTCAGCCGGAACCTGAGTCGGCAACGCGCTCGGGACGGCGGTCTCCCGGAAAGAGAATGCCTTTCCGGATTATCATGCCGTGCCGAATAGATCGCCTGTCGGCCGGACGAATTACGCCTGCGCCAACGAGCCTACGATCATCCGGCGAGAACCTCGTCGAGCATGGCCTCCGCCTTGTCCTCGTTGGTGCCCTCGGCGAGCGCAAGCTCGCTGACGAGGATTTGCCGGGCCTTGCTCAACATTCGCTTCTCGCCCGCGGAAAGACCGCGTTCGCGATCGCGTCGCCACAGGTCACGGACGACTTCAGCCACCTTGTTCACATCGCCGGAGGCGAGCTTCTCAAGATTTGCCTTGTACCGTCGTGACCAGTTGGTGGGCTCCTCGGTGTGCGGGGCGCGGAGCACCTCGAACACCCGTTCCAGCCCGTCCTGCCCGACGACGTCACGCACCCCGACCATGCCGACGTTGTCGGCCGGAACTCGGACAGTCAGATCGCCTTGAGCGACCTTCAGCACGAGATAGAGTTTTTCCTCGCCCTTGATGACGCGAGTTTCAATCGCGTCAATCAGAGCAGCACCATGATGCGGGTAAACAACGGTCTCGCCGACTTGGAACGCCATGTGTCACGTGCCCCTTCCGCCTCTACCAGCGTAACACGCACGCATCGCCGCAGGTCAGACGCACGCTGCAGGTACTCAAGACCAGCAACGCCAGGGTGAGGGACCCGGCGCCGCCTTCCGGCCACCCGCTCCGGAGGACGGACACCCAGGGACTACAGATCCGCCCAGCCACCCGTCAGATCGCCGCGCACCGACATCGAAGATGTCCTACCAGGTAAAATGGGTGACGATCCGGCGGATGTTGGCTGTACGTTGAGCGCGGGCCGCATGGCGAACCCCCGGCGCGGGCCGGCACGGGGTCCCGCCCGGGCCCCGGCCCACCCGATCCACCCGATCCACCCGACCGGTCCCGCCGCGGCACACCGGACACATCGCGACACATCGCTATGTAACGGTCATCTCGTCATGAAAATGGGCTATCGCCACGGAACGGACGGCGCTCGCCGGGTCGCCCGACAGGTCGTGACTCCCCCCACGCCGTGATGCTGCCCACGTCCGGGGTCGCTCGGACCGATCGCCCAGGCCAGCCGGCCCGGATAGGGCGCCGAAATCCGGCCCGAGCGTGCTCCTGGGCCGGATCCGCGGGTCTCGTACCGCCCACAGCCGCCGCACGTGATGCCGGGGGATGGCTAGTGTTAGCCCCGCACGGGTGAGTCGGGAGACGGACCGTCTTAGACCGAATCATCCGGGCACCGGGGGTGACCCCTCCGCACCGGTTACGACGGCCGGCGGTGGAGGCGGCGCCACCGGTGGTCGCTCCCCGGGGCGACCGTCAACCAGCACCGGTGCGCACCCGAGGCACCGGTCTCGCGCAGGAGGAGCCACCGAGCTGTGAGCCGCCGTCTGGGTGCCCGTTTCACGTCAGCCACACCCGCCGTCGGCGGGGCGTCCGCCGCCCCGGAGTCGGGCCACGACGCCGGCCGACAGTCCACCTTCAGGCGGCGCATCGCCTCCCACCGGATCGGTGTCGCGCTCCTGGCCTCGGTGGTCGGGTCCGCTGGCCTGGCAAGCTGCGCTTCCGGCAACGACGCGGTGACAAACCTCGCCCGGACCACGACCAACAGCGTCTCGAGCGCCGTCGGCAGCATCACGCTACGCAATGTCTATGTGGCAGGCCCGCTGTCCCGGGGAGACTCCGCACAGATCGTCTCGGCGTTCTTCAACGCGGGCACCGAGCCTGACACCATCATCGGCGTGTCCTCCCCCCTGGCGGCGGGCGGCAGGGTCCCGAGCCCCGCCGAGCTGCCACCCGGTTCCGGAAAGATCTTCATTGCCGACGGCTCCGCGCCGACCCTGCAGAACGTCCAGCAGAACCTGTTGATCGGGTCCCAGGTGCCCGTCACCATCACCTTCGCCAAGGCCGGCAGCATCACCCTGGACGTCCCGGTAGAGCAGCCCGCGCCCGGCGCCTCGGCGGCTCCGGGCGCGGTCACCGGGACGCCGCGGGCAGGGCAGTCCGCCTCGCCGTCGGCCGGCGCCACGCCGGCCTCGACGGTCGGCACGACCTCGTCGACTGCCGCTTCCCGGGTCACGTCGGCCCCCGCCGCGAGCCCTGCGGCCGGCGCCACCACCGCGGGCTGACCCGCCGCTGGGCTGACCCGCCCAGCGGGATCCGGCCGGGGTATCCCCATTCGCGGGTACCCGACGCCCGGGAACCCATTCCGCGCGCCGCTGTCGCCGACATGTCGGACCAGCGGACTAACGTTGCGTCCATGGCATCCACTCGCCCGTCGGCCGGCGGTCGCCCGTCGAGTCGTGCGGCCTCAGGCGGGTTCCGGTGTAACAGCTGCGGCTCGGAGTCCGTGCGGTGGGCGGGACGATGCTCGCGCTGCCAGGAGTGGGGCACGCTGGAGGCCCAGGCCCCCGCCCCACGCCGGGGGGCCGGCCTGGTCGCGGGGGGTCGTTCCGCCTCGTCCGCCGCAGTGACGGCACCGGCTCTGCCGGTCATGTCCGTTGACGTGACCGCGACGCGGCGTCGTCCGACCGGGATCGACGAACTCGACCGCGTGCTGGGCGGCGGCCTCGTTCCCGGCGCCGTGATCCTGCTCGCCGGGGAACCGGGGGTCGGCAAGTCCACCCTATTACTGGAGGTCGCGGCCCGCAGCGCCGCCGCCGGTGCCCGCGCCCTGGTCGTCACCGGGGAGGAATCCGCGGCGCAGGTCAGGCTGCGGGCGGGTCGGACGGGTGCGCTGCACGAGGACCTGTGGATCGCCGCCGAGACGGACCTCGGCGCCGTCCTGCGTCACGTCGAGGAGGTCTCACCGGCCCTGCTGGTGGTCGATTCGGTGCAGACCATCTCCGCGGCCGGGGTGGACGGAGCCGCGGGCGGGGTCACCCAGGTCCGTGAGGTCACCGCGGCCCTGATCCGGACGGCCAAGGCGCTGGGACTCGTGACGGTGCTTGTCGGCCATGTCACGAAGGATGGCCTGGTCGCCGGACCACGCCTCCTGGAACATCTGGTCGACGTGGTGCTGCACTTCGAGGGCGAGCGGCACTCCGCACTGCGCCTGGTCCGCGCGGGCAAGAATCGGTACGGACCAGCCGACGAGGTCGGCTGTTTCGAGATGGACGATTCCGGTATCCATGGCATCGCCGACCCGAGCGGGCTGTTCCTGTCCCGGTCCAGCGGCGCGGGGCTGGAGGCGGTGCCGGGAACCTGTGTCACCGTAACGGTTGAGGGCCGACGGCCACTCGTCGCCGAGGTTCAGGCCCTGGTGGCGGAAACCTCGGCGCAGATCCCCCGGCGCGCCGTGTCCGGGCTCGATCCGGCCCGGGTGGCGATGATTCTCGCCGTGGTCGAGCGCCGGGCGAAGGTGCGCTTCGGCCGGGCCGACGTGTACGCCGCGACCGTCGGCGGGGTTCGGTTGGCCGAGCCCGCGGCGGACCTCGCGACGGCCTTGGCGATCGTCAGCGCGGCCAGGGACCGTCCGTTGCCGGCCGATCTCGTCGCCATCGGCGAGGTCGGCCTGGCCGGGGAGGTCCGCGCGGTGGGCTCGGTACGCCAACGGCTCGCCGCCGCGGCCCGGCTCGGCTTTCGCCGGGCGCTCGTTCCGGCGGACCCCGGCCCGGCTCCGGACGGCATGAAAGTCACCGAGGTACCCGACCTGATCGGCGCGATCAGCAAAATGCATGAAACATAGAAAGTGTGTATTTTTCTAACCATATCGGTACTTCACGATGAGGTGGACCCCACCGGCTCCCGTCGCCCCGATAGCATCACGACAGTGGTAATGGGAGACGGTGGGGGAAGCCAAGGAGCTGAGGGAGCCTGATGGCAGGACCACCCGGAGACGACATCTTCCGGGCGACACTGGCCGCGGTCGCGCCCGGAACCCCCTTTCGCGACGGCCTGGAACGCATCCTGCGCGGGCACACCGGCGCACTGATCGTCCTCGGCCACGACAAGGTCGTCGAGGGTCTGTGCACCGGCGGCTTCGAGCTCGACGTGGAGTTCTCGGCGACCCGGCTGCGCGAGCTGGCCAAGATGGACGGCGCGATCGTGCTGTCGTCCGACCTGCAGCGCATCGTCCGCGCGGCGGTGCATCTGGTGCCGGATCCGACGGTGCCGACAGAGGAGTCCGGCACGCGGCACCGAACCGCCGAGCGGGTCGCCAAGCAGGCCGAGTTCCCCGTCATCTCGGTCAGCCAGTCGATGCACATCATCGCGCTGTACGTCGCCGGGCGGCGGTACGTGCTGGACGGCTCGGCCGCCATCCTGTCCCGGGCGAACCAGGCCCTGGCTACCCTCGAGCGTTACAAGCTGCGGCTAGACGAGGTCGCGGGCACCCTGTCCGCGCTGGAGATCGAGGACCTCGTCACGGTCCGCGACGCGATCTCGGTGAGCCAGCGGCTGGAGATGGTGCGCCGCATAGCCGACGAGATCGAAGGCTACGTCGTCGAACTCGGCACCGACGGCCGGCTGCTGTCCCTGCAGCTCGAGGAGCTGATGGCCGGGGTCGAGACCGAGCGTGAACTCACCGTCCGCGACTATCTGCCGATCGGGTCGAAGGCGGGGACGCCCGCGCAGGTCCTGGGTGAGCTGTCCGCGATGTCTCCGACCGACCTGCTCGATCTCACCGTCCTCGCCCGGGTGATCGGATTCTCCGGCGGGGCGGACATCCTGGACCGGCAGATCAGTCCACGCGGCTACCGCATGCTGGCGAAGGTGCCCCGGCTGCCACGGATGGTGGTCGACCGGCTCGTCGACCATTTCGGCACCCTGCAGAAACTGCTCGCCGCCGGGGTCGACGATCTGCAGGCCGTTGACGGCGTCGGGGAGACCCGCGCCCGAGCGGTCCGCGAGGGCCTCTCCCGGCTCGCCGAGTCAAGCATTCTCGAACGCTACGTATAGTAACGCTACACACGGTAATGCTACGTGTGGTAGCCGAAGGCGACGGGAGGCCGCCTGCCGCCTCCGGCCGGCCTGGTCGCCTGGCACGATGGCGGGAATGACCAGCCCAGCCAGCACAGCCAGCACAGCCGGCCCAGCCAGCCCAGCCGGCCCAGCCAGCCCAGCCGGAATCAGCAGCGCGTCCGGACCACTGGCCGATCTCGTCCTGGGCTGGTTCGCCGTCTGTGGCCGAGACCTACCGTGGCGCCGTCCCCTGACGAGCCCCTGGGCAATCATGGTCAGCGAGGTGATGCTGCAGCAGACCCCGGTCAGCCGGGTGCTGCCGGTCTGGGAGGCGTGGCTGGACCGGTGGCCGACGCCCGCCGCGCTCGCCGCCGAGCCGGCCGGGGAGGCCGTCCGGGCGTGGGGCCGGTTGGGCTACCCCCGGCGCGCCCTGCGGCTGCACCAGGCGGCGACCGTCGTCGTCGAACGGCACGACGGCGAGATCCCCCAACACCTCGACGATCTCCTCGCGCTGCCCGGCATCGGGACGTACACCGCGCGGGCGGTTGCCGCCTTCGCCTTCCGCCAGCGTCATCCGGTCGTTGACGTCAACGTGCGCCGGCTGTTCGCCCGGGCCGTCGAGGGAAGAGCCGACCCGCCGGCCACGGTCAGCCGCCGCGACCTGGTCGAGATCGCGGAGCTGCTGCCGCCGGACACCGAGACGGCCGCCCGGGCCAGCGCCGCGTTCATGGAGCTCGGCGCGCTGGTCTGCGTTGCCCGGGCGCCTCGCTGCGCCGCCTGCCCCCTGCTGGGACGGTGTGCGTGGGTGTCCGCGGGCAGCCCGCCGAGCGCGGGACCCGCACGCCGGCCCCAGGGGTACGCCGGCACCGACCGCCAGGTCCGCGGCCGGCTGCTCGCCGTCCTGCGTGACGCCAGTCCGGCGGTGGGTCAGGAGATCCTTGACCAGGTCTGGGACGATCCGGTGCAGCGGACCCGCGCCCTCGCCGGGCTGATCGACGACGGTCTCGTGGTACGGGTGGCGCCGGGCGTCTACGCGCTGCCCAGCTGACGTCCCTGCGGAAGGGCTCAACCCGGATCGGGAACGGCGCGGAAGCGGTAGCCGACCCCGCGGATGCTCTCGATGACCGTCGGCTGGCCGGCCGTCTCGCCCAGCCGCCGCCGCAGCCGCCGCACGTGCACGGCGAGCGTGTTCGTCTCCGTCTGCGCCGAACCCCAGACCTCCCGCAGCAGCGTCTCGCGCGGGACGACCCGGCCCGCCTGTTCCAGGAGCAGCGCGAGCAGCCGGAACTCCCGCGGCGGGACCGGGACCACGGCCCCGTCGAGGCGGACCTCGTGTGCCGCGCGGTCCAGCTGCACCCGTCCGCCGCGCAGCACCTCCGGCTCGCGCATCCGAGGCGGATACGTTCCGGCCCGTCCGATTCCGATGAACCCCACCATCGCGAGGACCTCGGGAACCCGGTACGGCTTGCCGACGCAGGCGCTGGCCCCCGCGTCGAGTCCGGCGGCGGCTCGCGGCCGGTCATCGGGGCCGACCGCGAGGAGAATCGGCACGTCGTCGTGACCGGGCACGCTACGCACCGTCCGCACGACGGTCACCCCGTCCACCACGGGCAGCCGGGCACTGATCAGCAGCGCGGCCGGATGTCGCAGACCGATCTCCAACAGGGCCAGCGCCCCGTCGGCCACCACGCTGACCTCGACACCGTTCTCGACGAAGGCGTCGAGCATGCCGTCGTCGACGTCCTCGTCCGCGATCAACAGCGCCGGGCAGCTCCCCGGCCCGGTGCCCGTCGTCCGTCTCCGCGGCCCACCGGACGGGCCGCGGTACCGACGTCCGTCGGCTGACGGGTCTACCGCCGCGACCGCCGGGCCTACCGAAACCGCCGGGTCCTCGTCTGCCGAGCCACGGTCTTGCCCCCCCGGTTGACCGGCCCCACGCGGTACCGGGAGCATCCGCGCGTCCTGTCCGCCAATCCCGCCGGCCGTCAGCCGAACCGTCCGGAGATGTAGTCCTCGGTCCGCTTTTCCTTGGGGTTGCTGAAGATCTGCGAGGTCTTGTCGTACTCGACGAGGCGGCCGGGGTCGCCGGTCTTCTCCAACGAGAAGAAGGCGGTCGAGTCGCTGACCCGCGACGCCTGCTGCATGTTGTGGGTGACGATGACGATGGTGAAGCTCGACTTCAACTTCGCGATCAGATCCTCGATCGCAAGAGTGGAGATCGGGTCGAGCGCGGAGCACGGCTCGTCCATCAGCAGGACCTGCGGCTCCACCGCGATCGCCCGGGCAATGCAGAGCCGCTGCTGCTGCCCGCCGGACAGGCCCGCGCCCGGCCGGCCCAGCCGGTCCTTGACCTCCTCCCAGAGGTTCGCGCCCCGCAGTGACTCCTCGACCCGCTCGTCGAGGAGCGCCTTCTTGCGGACCCCGTTCAGCTTGAGCCCGGCGATGACGTTCTCGTAGATGGACATGGTCGGGAACGGGTTCGGTCGCTGGAAGACCATCCCGACGGTGCGGCGGACGGCCACCGGGTCCATCCCGGGCCCGTACAGATCCTCACCGTCGAGGAGTACCTGCCCCTCGACCCGGGCCCCCGGAAGCACCTCGTGCATCCGGTTGAGCGTGCGCAGCACCGTCGACTTTCCGCATCCGGACGGCCCGATGAATGCGGTGACGTTCTTCGGCTCGATGGTCAGGTTCACGTCGGCTACGGCTTTGAACTTCCCATAGTACGCCGTCAGCCCGGAAACGTCGATGCGGGTGGCCATGGCTACCTCGACTCACGATCTTCCTGGATGCTGTTTCAGATGATCGGATCAGATGGGATGGGATAGGACGTGAGAATGGAATAGGGCGTGATCTGTGCCATGCCGCCGTCCCGAGCCAGGGTCATCACAGCCGCGAGCGTCCGGCGATCAGACGAGCGATGAAGTTGAGCAGCATGATGATGACGATGAGTACCAGGGCGGCGGCCCAGGCCCGGTCCACCGCCGCCTGCTGCGGCTGGCCGGCCTGCGAGTAGATGTACAGCGGCAGTGCGGACTGCTCCCCGGAGAACGGGTTGGCGTTGATGAGGTTCGTGCCGAAGACGGTCAGCAGCAGCGGCGCGGTCTCGCCGGCAACGCGGGCGACCGCGAGCATGACGCCGGTCACGATCCCGGGCAACGCGGTGGGGACGACCACCTTGAGGATGGTCCGCCAACGCGCCACCCCGAGGGCGTAGCTGGCCTCCCGCAGCTCGTCCGGAACGAGCTTCAGCATTTCCTCGGCGGAGCGCACCACGATCGGAATCATGAGCACCGTGAGGGCCAGGGCACCCGCGAATCCGGAGAAGCCCTGGTGAAGGGCGAGGATCCAGAACGCCAGGATGAACAGACCCGCGATGATCGAGGGAAGACCGGTGAGCACGTCGACAAAGAAACTGATCACCCGGCTGACCCGGCCGCGGCCATATTCCACCAGGTAGATGGCCACCAGCAGACCGAACGGCACGGCCAGCAGGCTCGCCAACGCGACCTGCTCCACTGTGCCGATGATCGCGTGGTAGATGCCACCGCCGACGTCACGGGCACCGATGCCGTTCATCGAGTGAGTGAAGAATCCGGGGCGCAGCCGCCTCGCACCCTTCTCGATCACATTCACGAGCACCGCGAGCAGGGGGATGACCGCTAGCAGGAAGGCGGCGTAGACCAGGTTCGTCGCGAACCGGTCCCGGGCCCGGCGGGCGCCCTCGACCAGCGTCGAGGCCACGGTCATCGCGAGGATGAAGAAGACGGCGACCAGCAGGAGGAACTGGATCCTGCTGGAGATCGAGGTCACCAGATAGATCAGGACCGTCAGGACGACGGCACCGGCAGCGGCGGCGAGCGGTACCCAGCGGGGCAGGACCCGGCCCCGCAGCTGCAGCCGGTCCTCACCGCCCGCGACGGCGCTGCCGGGAACGGTCGCGGTTTTCATGCGGCACTCCCCAAGAACTCACGCCGCCGCGCGATGATGGCGCGAGCGATGATGTTGACCAGCATGGTGACGATGAAGAGCACGAGACCGGACGCGATAAGCGCACCGCGGCCGATGTCGTTGGCCTCGCCCCATCCGTTCGCCACGTTCGCGGCGATGGTGTTACCGGCCGGCGCGAGGATCTGCCAGGAGATGTTGAACGACGCCGGCAGGACCAGGGCAACCGCGATGGTCTCGCCCATCGCCCGCCCGAGGCCCAGCATCGAGGCGCTGATGACGCCCGGCTTGCCGTAGGGCAGGACGGCGGTTCTGATCATCTCCCAGCGGGTCGCGCCCAGCGCCATCGCCGCCTCCCGATGCGCACTGGGCACCTGCAGGAACACCTCGCGGGACAGCGCGGCGACGATCGGCAGAATCATGATCGCGAGGACGACACTGGCAACGAAGATCGACCGACCGACCCCGCGATCGGTCTCGAACAGCGGAATCCACCCGAAGTAGTCGGTCAGCCAGCTCTGGATGCCCTTCATGTGCGGCGCGAGCACGAGCAGTCCCCACAGGCCGTAGACGACGCTCGGCACGGCCGCCAGCAGATCGACGATGTAGCCGAGGGCGGAGGCCATCCGGCGCGGCGCGTACACCGTGATGAACAGAGCGATACCCACCGCGACCGGAACAGCGATAATCATTGCGATGGCAGCGGTGATCATCGTGCCGAACAGCAGTGCGGCGATGCCGAAAACCGGCGGCGTGGCGTTGGGGAACCACTCCTCCGTGGTGAAGAAGTTCCCGGTATTGGCGCCGAGGGCATCGGTGGCGCGCAATACCAGGAAGGCCGCGATCGCGGCGATCAGTACCAGCAGCCCGACCCCGGCCGTGCGGGTGGCATTCTTGAAGATCAGGTCAGCGACGCCGACCTTGGCCTTGCCTGTCGAGGTGTCCGCCAGCCCGCCGGCCGGCCGATCACCTCCCGATGGGGCCGTCGCCGAAGCGGCACCCCGAGACTCGGCGTCCGCCGAGCTGTCCGGCTCCGTCGTCATGGGTCCTCTTCCCCTGGTGCTCCGAACTCGACTTCCCGCTCGTGAAATGCCCTGGCCGTCACCGTCTTGGCTGGTCTGGTGCTGCTGGTCTGGTGCTGCTGGTCTGGTCTGAATGCGCTGGCCGTTCCCGGCTGCTCTCACCGTCGTCGTCAACGAACGACGGGCCCGCGATGGGGCTGTTCACCCCACCGCGGGCACCGGCTAGTCCGATCGGAGCTGCGTCAGATCGACGTCAGGACAGCTTGTCAACCACCGCGCGGACCCGAGTCGCTACCGAGTCCGGCAGCGGCGCGTAACCAAGGTCGGCGATCGAGGACTGGCCCGCGTCCGACGCGGTGTAAGTCAGGAAGGACTTGACCAGCTTGGCCTGGTCGGCCGGGAGACCCGTGGTGCAGGCGATCTCGTAGGTGACCAAGTAGATCGGGTAGGCCCCCTTGGTCGCCGCGGTGTAGTCGAAGGTGAGCTTCAGATCGTCACCGCTGGCAACCTTCGCGGTGCTCAGGCCGAGGGAGGCACCATCCGTGCTCGCCTTGACGTACTCTCCGGCACCGTTCTTGACCGCGACCGTGGACAGCCCGGCGTTCTCCGCGTAGGAGAGCTCCGTATAACCGATCGAGTTCTCGGTGGACTTCACGGTCGCAGTCACCCCGTCGCTGCCCTTGGCACCCTGGCCGCCCGGGGCCTTCCAGTCCGAGCCGGAGTCGAAGGTCCAAGCGGCGCCGGCCGCGCCCTTCAGGAACTTGGTGAAGTTGTCGGTGGTGCCGGAACCGTCGGACCGGTGCACCGAGGCAATCGGCGCGTCAGGCAGAGTAACCCCGCTGTTCTCCGCGGTGATCGCCGGGTCGTTCCACTTGGTGATGGCGCCGGAGAAGATCTTCGCTATCGTCGGGGCAGACAGCTGGAGCTTGTCGACACCCGAGAGGTGGTATATAAGCGCCACCGGGCCGACCACCATCGGCAGGTCGACAGCCGTACCGGGGGTACAGCGCTTGTCCGCGTCGGTCTTCTGCTGGTCCTTCAGCGCCGAGTCGGAACCGGCGAAGGAAACCTGCTTGGCGACGAACTGCTGCCGACCGGTCGAGGACCCCGTCGACTGATAGTTGATCTTTGCTCCGTCGCAGGCGTTCTGGTACGCCTTGACCCATTCGTCCATCGCGTTCTTCTGCGCGGAGGAACCCGATCCGGTAATGGAGCCCTTCTCGCAGGCGATCGCGCTCGCCCCGTTCGACGGCTTCGCCGCGGTGCCGCCGGAGTCACTGTTGTCGTCGGTGCCACACGCCGCCACAGTGAGCAGTGCCACCATTGCAGCCCCGATGGCGGCCTGACGCTTGCCTCGGTTCACGAGCAGCCCTTCGTTCTCGCGCGCTACGGCGCCGAATCGTCCGCCCCCTGGACTGGGGCGCCGACGAGAATCGAAGCCACCTCGAATGAACGCAAGGTGAACGTCCGCGAACGCGGACCCATCACCAACCGGAACACATCCATATCACCGGCTTCGCGGTTGGTTAGCCAGCCAATGGCCAATCCGATCATGACTGTGCGCATCAAATGATCGGCAGATAGTCACTCTCGCCCATCGTCCCGAACATCACGCCACGCCCGGAACACCGTGGACAAGTGACCCTCGGTCACGGACGGGAGCGTTACGAGAACGGATGGAAGCGGACAAGAACGGACGGGAGCCTAATGAGAACGGACAGGAACAGGCGAGAGTCCGACAGGAAGAACGCCGAGCCGCCCGGAACTTGATCATTCACGGTCATCGAGCGGCATCGTCGCTGTCAACCTTCCGACGCAGCAAGCATCGAAAGTTCACCGACGCGCGTCATGTCCGGCCCGGGGGGCCGCGCCCTGTGACGCAGTGGGACGGAGCCGGCGAAGCGGCCAACCCGCGCGCCGCGCTACGCAGCTGATCAGGACCTTCGTCCTCTGTTACCAGACGTCCACTCTGAGCACAGATCGCCGGTAGCCAACCCCGCGTTCTCGTGCTTTGCTGTAAAGCAACATCGATGTGGCTGACAGCATCAACGGCGTAGCCGAAGCAACGGCGTAGCCGAAGCAACGGCGTAGCCGAAGAGCACCACGACCCGTCCGTTCCACCCGACCAGTCCACCCGACCAGCGCATCCGCCTGCGCCCGCCCACCGGGAGCCGTCCCGCCCGGCGATGAAGCGCGCCACGGCCAGCCACCGCCGCGTGGCGGGACGACGATGTCCCGTCACGCGGCGGATCGGCGGGGTCCGGCAAGCCGCAGACCGCATGGCGCGGGGCCCGCGGGTACCGCCGCGTCCGGTTGGCCGGACGACCCGGGGCCGGCGCTGCGCACCCCGTGCCGGCGGCACCAACCAGACGCGGCACGACATGCGACACGACAACGGAGGACGACCAGAACATGAACACCGTCGATAACGACGATCTTCTACCAGAACCCCGTCCGGTCATCGGGGGACGGCCACGGTCACTGGCCGAGGTGGTCACCGTCAACGATGGCTTACTCGTCCAACACGAGCTGCTCCTCGCCCCGGGAGCCACCGCTGCCGACCTGACCACCGCGATGATCCTCGTCCCCCCCACGGCCGCGCTGGTCAGCCATCACGGCGACGTGGACGTCTCACTGGTATTCCAGGAGGTTTCGCGGGATGCTCGGCGCGGGGTCGACGGGCAGCCAGTCGGACGCGGCGGCGATCCGGGCCGGACCTGAACCGTCCACTCTGGCGACCGTCCCCTCAGCGACCGTCCACTCTGGCGACGGGCCGTCAGCCGAGACGACCGCGACCGGCGCGAGGCGCCCGCCGGGGCGGCGGACCCAACAGGTGCCGGTCCCCGGGGCCACGAGCCGTGGTCGAGGCAATATCGTGGCGGGGTGGCTGTACTCACCTCCCGCTCGACCGACTTTCCGCGCTGGTATCAGGACGTGCTCGCCAAGGCCGAGCTGGCCGACAACGGCCCCGTCCGCGGGACGATGGTCATCCGACCGTACGGCTACGCGATCTGGGAACGCATGCAGGCCGAGGTGGACTCCCGAATCAAGGCCGCCGGGGCCGTCAATGCCTACTTCCCCCTGTTCATCCCCGAAAGCTACCTGCGCCGGGAGGCCGAGCACGTCGAGGGCTTCAGCCCGGAGCTGGCGGTGGTCACCATCGGTGGCGGCAAGGAGCTGGAGGAGCCCGTAGTCGTCCGGCCCACCAGCGAGACCGTGATCGGCGAATACCTGGCGAAGTGGACCCAGAGCTACCGTGACCTGCCCCTGCTGCTCAACCAGTGGGCGAACGTGGTCCGGTGGGAGCTGCGTCCCCGGCTGTTCCTGCGCAGCAGCGAGTTCCTCTGGCAGGAGGGCCACACCGCGCACGCCGACGAGGCCGATGCCGCGGCCTACGCCCGTCGGATCGCGCTCGAGGTCTACCGCGACTTTATGACGCAGGTGCTGGCGGTCCCGGTGTTCGTCGGAGTGAAGACGCGCCGGGAACGGTTCGCCGGCGCGACCAACACCATGACCTGCGAGGGCATGATGGGCGACGGCAAGGCTCTGCAGATGGCGACCAGTCACGAGCTCGGCCAGAACTTCGCCCGTGCCTTCGACATTGACTTCCTCGGCGCCGACGGAGCCCGGCATCTGGCGTGGACGACGTCGTGGGGCTGCTCGACCCGGATGGTCGGCGGGCTGATCATGGCACATGGCGACGACAACGGCCTGCGTGTCCCGCCCCGGTTGGCGCCGACGCAGGTCGTGGTCCTGCCGGTGCGCGACGAGGAGACCGTCGTCGCGAAGGCCCGCCAGATCGCCGCCGCCCTGACCGACGCCGGTCTTCGGGTGCAGGTCGACGCCCGTCCCGGGTTGTCCTTCGGCCGGCGGGTCACCGACGCGGAGATCAAGGGCATCCCGGTACGGGTTGAGGTGGGTCCGCGGGACCTGGCCGCGGGCAACGTCACCCTGGTGCGCCGGGACACCTCCGAGAAGGTGCCGGTGCCGCTGGCCGAGGTCGCCACGCGGGTGCCGGTGCTGCTGGGCGAGGTGCAGGCCGACCTGTACGCCGAGGCGCTGGCCCTACGCGAGAGCCGGACGACGGACGTCGCCACCGTTGCCGAGGCCGCCCGGGCCGCCCAGGCCGGCTTCGCCCGGATCCCCTGGCGCCTTGTCGGCGAGGAGGGCGAGGCCGAGCTCGCCGAGGAGGCGCTCACCGTGCGGTGCATCCAGACACCGGACGGCGGGATCCCCGAGGCCGGCAGCGACGCCGACGACCTCGTCTGCCTGATCGCCCGCTCCTACTGACGTCCAAGATCCCTGGCGTGGTAGCCGTCCGGGGCAGAGACGATCAGCCGCGCAGACGGGGACCGGTCGGCGGCGACCGTGGAAACCCAGGTCGGTCGTATCTTCACGAACGTATCTTCACGAAGCTTGAATGATGGGACCGGGTTAGGGGTCGTCGTCTTCGTCCACGAAACGTGGCGTAATGCGTACCGCGGTGAGTCCGCCGCCGCGCGGACAAACCGCGCCCGTCCTTCGAGAAGCGGGTTCGATCTCCCTCGACGTGCCCCTCAGAGGCAGATCGGGACCGACGTCGAGATCGATTGTATGGCCGGCGCCTCGGGATCAGGCCGTCGATTCGGCGGGGCTGGCCAGCACCTCGTTCCCGAACTCTTCGGACTTCTCCGGCGAGGAGGAGATAACCGTCCCCCGGTGCTCACCACGGCAGATCGCCGTCATCGCGCCCCGCTGTTCGATATCGAAGATATGCAGCGGCATACCGAAGTCACGGGCCAGGATGAAGGCCGACTGATCCATCACCCGGAGCCCGCGGCTGATCACCTCGTCATAACTGAGGTGCGAGAAGAGCCTGGCCCCTGGATTGATCTTCGGATCGCTGTCGTAGACGCCGTCCACGCCGTCCTTGGCGGCCAGCACCGCGTCGGCATTGAGCTCCAGCGCCCGCTGCACCGCCGGGTAGTCGGTGGTGAGGAAGGGCTGGCCATTGCCGCAGGCGAGGATGACCGTCGCCCCCTTCTCCAGCAGGTGCACCGCCCGCAGCCGGATGTAGGGCTCGGCCACCGCTGGAACGGGCACCGCCGTCATCACCCGCAGATTGTCCTCACCCAGCGCGGTGAGCTTCCCCCGGAGCAGCAGACTGTTGATGACCGTACTCAGCATGCCGATATTGTCGGCTTCGACCCGGTCAATACCCCACCGGTCCGACTGGTTACCACGGAAGAGGTTCCCGCCGCCGACGACGATCGCCACCTCCACGCCGGACTGGCGGACCGCGATGATTTCTCGGGCGAGGTGCTCCAGCGCGTTGGAATCGAAGCCGAATTCGGCGGAACCGGCGATCGCGCGACCGCTCAGTTTGACGACCACTCGGCGGTATCTCGTCACTGTCTCCCGCTTCCCCTTTTCCATGGTGCGATCTTAACGTAGGCGGGCAATGATCGATCATGAGCCCATGACCCCTCGGGTACACGGTAGAGCACCCGGCTCCCGGGCACGTCGCACGACGGGCGCGCCCGAGAGATTCCGCCGACGGCGGACCGTACCCGCAGCACCTTTCGCCGGCCGGGCACCGACGACCGCCGTCGCGATCCACCGTTATCCGACTCCGGGCAGCCGGAGGTCGGGCCCGGCGGTGCGTGGACGCCGGCGGCGGGGACCAGGCGGCGGGGACGAGGCGGCGGCGATGGATCAGCATCCCGCGCCCGGCCGGCACCATCAACATCGCCCAAGGACTACGCCGCCACTCCCGCCGACCCGAACGACCGCTCCACGCGATCACGAATCTGGATTACCGACAGACAACTTTGCCGGAGCCCGGCAGGAGAATACTGGATATGCTCGAGCCGAGGCCGTCGACGGTGAGTGGCGCGACGGATCCGATACCGCAGAGGAGCACTGTTGCGATGTTCTTACCCGGAAGGCCGTCGTTATTACGGTCGACTGCACTGATCTCTATCCTGATTAGCCTGATCGGACTGGTTGCGTGCACCGCTTCGGAGGATTCCACCGGACGCACCGGAACAGCTGCCTGCGCCACACCGGGCATAACTGAGACCGAGATCAAGGCCGGCGTTCTTTTCCCTGACACCGGGCCGTTCGCGCACAGTATGCGCGCGTTCCGGGCCGGAATCGATGCACGTTTCGGCGAAGCCAACGCCGCAGGCGGCGTCAACGGGCGGAAGATTGTCTACAGCTGGCGGGATGATGTCTCCGACCCCCAGTTGAACCTCGCCGCGGCCCGCGAGCTCGTCCAGAAGGAAGAGGTCTTCGGCATCATAGAAGGACTGGGTGCGGTCTCCGGCTCAGCCCAGTACCTCGCGGATCTGAACGTGCCGATCGTCGGACTGGGAGCCGAACCCGTCTGGGCCGCGCACGAGAACATGGTCTCGTGGCATCACTATACAGTCCCGGCCGGGTCGTCCACCGTCTGGGGGGATTTCATTCGCGGTGAGGGGGGAACCCGGAGCGCCATGGTCGACGTAGCGTTGAACGCTGCCGTGCACGACTATCATCGGCAGCTCGTTGACAGCCTGCAAGCGGCCGGTGTCAGCGTGGACATAAACTTCGAGGTGACCGCGGAGACGACCAGCTTCGAGGCGTTGGCCAGGCAAATGAAGGCGGCTAACATCGACACCCTTACCGGCGTCATCACCCCGGACGTCCTCACTCAGATCCTCCCCGCGGCCCGTGCCGCCGGCGTGAACCTCAAGACGGTGCTCCTCTCGCTCGGCTACGATCGGGCCCTGCTGACCGATCTCGGCCCGGCCCTGGCCGGCACCAACATCTACATCAGCTTCGTCCCGTTCGAGCTGAACACCCCCGCGCATCAGCGGCTGCTCGCCGCGATGACCCGCTACTCTCCGCAGACCCAGCCGCCGGAGCAGGAAAGCGCGGTCTTCGGTTGGTTGTCCGCCGATCTGTTCCTGCACGGCCTGCAAGCCGCCGGCGCCTGCCCGACCCACCAGTCGTTCCTACAGGGTCTGCACTCCGTGCACGACTACGACGGCACTGGCCTGCTCCCCAAGCCGGTTGATCTCGCGAAAAACCGCGGCCAACTCGGCAACTGCTATTATTTCATGCGCATCAGCGGCGACGGCAGTCATTTCGTACCGCTGCAGTCCACGGCCCGTTGCGGTAATTTGATCAACTGAACAATGCGCCTTCCGTGGGGAGCCTTTCGGCCTTCGCCTCGATCAGACCGCCGAATCCTAGCCGCGCAACGCGGCAGGGCGGCGATCGACCGAAGACGGCAGGCCGATCGGTGCCCTGCCAGCGCCCGGCTGCCGGCTCGGTGCCCGCGGCCGAGGAAGATACGCGGGTAAGGGAGAGCGGCCGTGGGGTGGACGGGCAACCGGGTAGGACGTTCAGGAACGGCCGACCCCCTGGGCGGCAAAAACCCCGCCTCCCTGCTGGGGAGACGGGGCTGCAACGCGTCATCTGGTCGGGGTGGCGGGATTCGAACCCACGACCTCTTCGTCCCGAACTACCCGCATACGGGTCATAAGCGGGTGAATAGGGCATCGCCTCGCTGGTCGTGGCCAGCCTGAGGTGATCGCGGTCGGTCGGGTTGCTGTACTTCCGTGCTGTACTCCGGTGGTCTCGTTCCTGGGCGGCCTGCGACGCTCCGACACGCCGAATGGGGCGGCGGCCGACGCGCCATGGGGTGCCGACCGGAGGGAGGCGGGGCCCCATGCCGCGCGGCGGGATCGCCGGGGGCCCTGTTCGGCGTGGCGTGCGCGGCGCGAGGCTCTGCGGGGGGCGAAGCCCCCCGCCTTGAACAAGTAAAGAAAGTTGGCACGGAGCTACTCCAGGGGCACTTCATAGACGAGAATGTTCCGATCGGCAGCAAGCAGAAACTGTGTGACCTCGACTGGCCTTTCGTTCCGATCAAAGAAGGTCCGCCATAGCTCTATGATCGGGGCACCCGCAGACAGGGCCAGCGTGCGCCTTTCAGTCGGTGTCGGCATGCGCGCTAGAAGCTCTTCGACCGCGAAGGGGTTGAGTTGAATTCCCAGCTCTTCCACGAGAAATCGGTGTACACCTCCCGGCACCTTCTCGTTTCGCTCGAGTATCGAGCCGGACGCAATCTCCAAAGGGAAAAAGCTCGTTGCGATTTGACTTGGGAATCTATCAACACTGATCAGCGTCTCGCGGGTAACGATACTATGTCCGGGGTCAAGGTGGAGGCGCTTAGCGATTTCGGCGCTAGCGGCGCTAGTGGAAACGTCTGTGACGTTCTGCTCTCGCTTGGAACCCTGGCGCTCTGCCTCTACTTCGAGTGGTCCTTTTTCTCCTGGGCGGTCAGCGAGGATGTGCCTGCGGGATCCATAGCGACGTAGGCGCTTCGGCGATCGAACGAATGTTCCGCGCCCCTGAAGGACGATGACAAGTCCTTCATTCTCAAGCTCGTCAAGCGCGCTTTTGATCGTTCCCGCCGCGCTGGAATAGCGCTCTCGGAGCTCCCGCAGGGAGGGCAGACGGTCACCGTCAGCCAACACTCCTCCGTTGATCGCATCCCTCAAATCTGCGGCAATTTGCTGGTAGACGGGGATTGGACTCCCAGGATTGATACTCACGGTAAGTGTCCACCTCCTCACTGGTAGACGCCGAGTAGATGACATCTCCAGTCTAGTGGCATACCCAGCTCAGCTATAGGGGTCCTCACCAGCACTTTCGGGCGCCTAGGCTCGGGGGGCTTGCACTGTCCTAGCTGTTCTAGTACAGTTATCTCTGTCAGGAGGGATGAGCCTCCAATCGACAGGAGGGTTCTCGATCATGGCTGTGCCGATGAGGATTCCCGTGAGCTTCGGGGATGTGTTCCCGCACGGGGCGTTTGTGCTGGGCGTGGAGGCTGACCGTGACTTCGATGCGGTGAAGGCGGGTCTGTCCGATCCACAGGTGCGGGACAAGGAGACAGGACTGAAGGTGTGGCTGGTGCGGGTGCTGGACGCGGCGCCGGATCTGCGGGCCGGTCAGGCTGAGGTGAAGGTGAAGCTTGCGGCTGAGGTGCAGCCGGTCCCACCGGACACGCTCGCGGGTACGCCGTTTCGTCCGGTGGAGTTCGACGGGCTGACGGTCACCGCGTATGTAGACCAGTCGCGGAAGACGCCCCGGGTGGGTTACAGCCTGCGTGCTCGGGGGATGCGCGCCCCGATGGTGGCGAGCGCGCGGTCCGGGAAGGCGGCGGCGTAGCCATGCCGTTCAATTCTTGGAGGGTTAATTCCGAGGTTATGAATCCGGGTGGACAGAATACATCCCGGTCGGAGATGCGCCGTGACGCGATCGCTGATTGGAGCTCGGATGATGCTCCGGCTGTTCTGCGGGACATGAGCGCCGATGATCTGGTTGCGGTTGAGCGGGTAGCGCGGCGGCGTGGCGACCGTGCGGGGGATTGTGGGGATTACGCTCTTGAGGAGTGGTACGACGATATTGCCACTGATGTCAGGGCTGAGCGGCGGCGTCGCGGTCTCTGACGTTCTCGTTCTGGGCGCGTGCTCTGATCTGCCCGTTCCTACGCGCGCCTGAGCTGTTCTGCATTTCTCGCGACAGAAAGGTGTATTTCGCATGCGTCCGAATAAGAGTTTCCCTTCCGGTGGCTGTCCGGTGAGAGGCTGACATGGCCACATGCGGGCAGTGCAACGGAACTCGGACTCAGCCGGACGGCCGGTGGTGCCGTAGTTGTGTCGGTCTCTTGGCCCGGCTCGTGCAAACCTCTCCCCATGATATGGCGGTCGCGCTGAGAGATCAGCAGAAGGTACGTGAGAGAAATCGGCAGAACCGCGATCGCCGTGCTGCTCGCCGTGCTGAGGATCGTGCGGCACGGACTCTCACTCCGGGTGGCACCACTGCCCGCGCATCGATGCCGAAATGCGAAAGGTGCGGACGGGAACGGCCTCTCACGGTCAAACGCGGCAAAGCCGTGTGCATCGGCGGATGCGACTGATGGGCTGGCTTCTTCGCTGGATTGCGGCGGAGTTCACCTGGGATGCGGCTTGCGGTGAGCCTGTTAACGGGCCGGTGGGCGGCCCGTTAATGCAACGGCGCCGCATGCCTCGGCGGTGACCTGCAACGAAAGGAGTAGCCCCATGGCTAAGAAGAAGTCCGGTGGCAACAACCGGGTCGGATCCGGGAATATCCCTGTCGTCTCCAACGGCGGGAACTGCGCCCACTGCGGTGAGCACACCACCGCACACGCCGACGGCGTGTGGCTGCACGCGGAATGCGTCGCTCCTTATCTGAACTCTCGTAGGTAGATCCAACTGATCATTCGTATTTCCGGCGTCCCGGCGGAACTGGAGTGGCGTCGGCAGGCTCGTTTTATTCTTCATTTCGATGGCCTACTTTAGGCCGGGTTTTCTGTAACTCCTGCGATAGGAAGGTGTATTTCGCATGCATTCGAATAGGGATATTCAGCGGGCGGCGGCGTTGGCCCGGTCGAATCGGGCTCGCGCGGACGCGGACGCGCGTCGTCGGAAGGGCTGCGCTGAGGCGGGGGTCCGTGTCTCTCGGGATGTGGAGCATGCGGCGTGGTCTGAGTACCGGCGTCTTTCCTAGCTGGTACGGGTCGACGTACCCGGGGTGCGGGTCTGAGTTTGCCCGCTCCTCCCGCACCCCGGGTATGTCTGTTGTCCATCTCCCTGCGACAGGAATGGGACACTCTCATGTCTACCACACGATCGCTTCGTGGAACCCTGTCCGTGGACGACTTGTGCCGGGCGGAGGATCGGGCGTGGCTCGTGTACGCGGCTGCCCGTGATCGTGCGGCTGAGGCGTTCGATGAGTATCAGCGTCTGGCTGCTGCCGCGCACGCCCGGTACGCGGACTATGAGGCGGCTTACGATGCCTGCCGGTCCGCTCTTAACGCTGATTCCTAGCCGACTATCCGGCTGTTGCAACCGGCCGGTGCGCTGGTTGCTTTCGGAAGGGTGCATGTCCGATGGCTTCTCGTACCTGTTCTTCTTGCCACCGTATGTTCATCTGCCCGTGTGGGCCGATGATGGCGTGTCGGCATTCTCGTTGCCCGTCGTGCACGGTGCCGGCTCGTCGGGTGCAGCGTCCTGTCTATCGGAAGGGTTCCCGGTGATGACCGAGTTGTATTCCTACACGTGTGAGGTGTGCGGGCTGAGCTCGCGGCCGACTCGTTCTCGGGCGGACATGCGCGGGCAGAAGGAAACGCATGATCGGGTGGCGCATGGCCATGTCACCCGGAATGGAAGCGTGCGTGCCGCGCGCCGTGAGCGGGGTGGTAGCTGATGGCCCGGCGGTCTCGTCGGCAGTCGTCTGATCAGATGCCGTTACCGTTCGGTGGGGAGGTTCCGCCGGTTCCGCCGGTTCCTGGGCCGTTCTCGATTCCGCTGGTGCGTGCCCGGGAAGCGGCTGACCCTATCCCGCTTGAGCCGCGTCGGCGTCGACGTCGGGGCTGATGCCGCTTTTGGATTGGGGAACGGGTAGGTATTTCCCTCGCGGTGATGTGGGGGATCCGGAGCCGTGTGTGCTGTGCCGGCGTCCGGCTCTGTGCCGTTCTCCGGATGGTGTCGCTGTTCACAAGGTGTGCTGGGAGGGAGGTGGATCATGAGGGTACGGCTCGGGGACTTGTCGCGGTCCGTTCCGGTGAACCGGGACACGCGTAGGCATCCGCTGGTGCGTCCGGGTGATACGGCCGGGCGGGTTGGTCTGCGTCTGGTGGGCCGGGTGGGGGTCACGGTCGCCCGGGTGATCGCCCGTTTCCCTCGTACGTCGTTCAGTCTGTTTGCCGCGCTGCTGCTGGTCGATCGGGTGGGCTGGGTGCTGCCCGCGCTGGCGCTGGCGGTGCTGACCGTGGCCGCGCTGGTCTGGCGGCTGGCCTGCCCGTCTAGCTACGCCCGATGGTTGGGGCGTCCGCTGCGCTCGTGGTGGGCGCGTTGGGTTCGCTACGCTCCGCGCTGGCGGGGGCTCATGACCCGTCACGACCTGGCCGTGGTGGATGGGGATGTGCTGGTCTGGCCTGGTCTGCGGAAAGTCCGATCAAGCGACTACCGTGATGCGCTGCTGGTCAAGCTGCGCGCTGGCCAGAAACCGGATCATCTGGCGGATGCCTCCGAGTCGCTGGCGCACGCGCTGGGAAGTCAGGCCGTGCGGGTACGGACCCACAGGCCGGGTTACGTGTGGTTGGACGTGACCCGCCGGGATCCGTTCACCCGGCCGATGTCGAGGTTGCCGGTTCCTGCCTCGGCTGGCGCGGTGGACCTGACCGCGTTGCCGATTGGCCGGCGGGAGGACGGCGCGCTGTGGCTGCTGCGTCTGCTCGGCACGCACGTGTTCGTCGCGGGTGCGACCGGTGCGGGGAAGGGGTCGGTCATCTGGTCGACCCTGCTCCGGCTGGGTCCGGCTATCGCTGCCGGTCTGGTGCAGGTGTGGGCGATCGACCCGAAGGGCGGGATGGAACTGTTCCCGGGGCGTGCGCTGTTCACCCGCTACGAGGACAGTCACCTGGGCGCGATGGTTCAGCTTCTGGAGGATGCGGCGGAGTTCACCCGGGATCGTGCTGCCCGGTTGAAAGGCGTGACCCGCCGGTTGACTCCGACGGTGGACATGCCGTTTGTGCTGGTCCTCGTCGACGAATTCGCGTTCATCACAGCGTATGTGACAGACAAGAAACTCCAGGGACGGGCGGATAACGCGGTGCAGATCCTCGCTTCTCAGGGACGGGCTCCGGGTGTGGGTCTGATGGTCGCGTTGCAAGATCCATCCAAGGAGGTGGTTCCTTACCGGAATCTGTTCCCGAGCCGCATCGCGATGCGGCTCGATGAACCGCAGCAGGTCGATATGGTCCTCGGGGACAAGATGCGTACCCGGGGCGCCTACTGTGACCTGATCCCGGAAAGCCTTCCCGGGGTCGGCTACGTCAAACTGGAAGGCACTCGAGACCCGTTTCGGGTCCGCGCGGAATACATCGACGATGATGTGATCGACGGGCTTGCCCGTGACTACCCGGCTCCGGCTAGCATGCCGGTCCCGCTACTCGGTCAACACACCGAATCCGGCCTTGACATTGCAGCCGACATTCCCACCCCCGCCCGTCTGGGCGACGGGGAGCTATCCCCGGAATGGGCGGTGTTTTCCGCTGACTATCAGCGTCGCCATGCCACCAACGGAACCTCGGGTATCCCAATGGGGCTCGATTAGGAAGGGAACCACCATGCCTCGCCGTAACATCAACTCCGGGAACACCTACCGGCAGTGCCGTGCCTGCATGGGTGAGCGTCCACGGAACTGCTCGTCCTGCCATGGTCTCGGCACCACCCTGGCTGTCCGGCGCCACCGGACCCGATGAGAGGACCCTCGGCCGCGCTCAAAGCGATACGCCGGTGGCCTCCAACCCCCTCCATTGCGCGCTGGCCGTGGCGCTGGGCGAGAGATGACACGATCCCGGGGTGGACTCGACGTCGTTGCCACTGGAACACACGGCGGACGGCGGACGGTACGCCACGGACATGCCAGAGATCGTTTTTTACGGCGACTGAGCGGCGCGCGACGCTCCGTGTGGGTATGCGGTCGGGCGGGGCTCCCCCTCCGACCTGACCGCGCCACCCCGGGGACCACGCCGAACGGTTGTTCGCCTGTTGTGTGCATCCTGGAACGCTCGGGGTGCCCTGCCCGTTGCGGTGGGTGAGGCTCGGCAACTCCTCACGTCCGTACCTGGTGCGGCGCCCCTCATGCGCGGCGGCTGACGCTCTATCTCGCCACTACACGCGCGGGCATTCCTAGCCGATGGGCCTTTTCCTTCCCCTACCATTTTTTTCTCCGTTCCGGGCGCTTTTAGAAACTGTCGAATGGTGGTTCTGTCAAGGGCGTTCACGTAGTGCCCTTGACAGGTTCTCCATTCGATAGACAATGCCGCGCCCCCGGAATGGGGAAATGAGGTGTGGCGCCGCTGCGGCCGTCCGTGAAA